>CBDTZE010000190.1:0-4822 GCA_965364815.1 uncultured Nitriliruptoria bacterium
GCAAGATCCTGACGAGCATCGTCATCGGCTTCGGTGCCACGGTCGTGCTCCTCGCCGCGACGACGTGGTTGCTCGGCGCATCGTGGGGGCCCTTGCTGCCCGTCCTGGTCTTGGTCGCGGCCGCCGTGCTGGCCGCGGTCTCCCTTGTCTCCGTCGTTGCCGGCTTCGCGACCTCGGCAGACGCGGCCAACAACGCCCAGGGCGTCCTGGGGATCGTGCTGGGGATGCTGGGTGGGGCGTTCTTCCCGGTGGCGACCGAGCCCGGGCTTCTCGCGACCCTGTCGGACCTGACACCGCACGGGATGTTCCTGACGGCCGTCGGGGACCTGCAGGTTCCCGGTGCCGGCCTCGCCGACATCGTCCCGCAACTTCTGGGTCTGTTGGCGTTCGCCGGGGCCGTCTCCCTGGGCGTCGGACCCCTGGTCCGTGATGGCGGCGCCACATGAACACTGCTGCCATCGAGATCGCGAGACTGGCGGTCACCCGGATGCTGCGTGAGCGGTCGAACCTCTTCTTCGTGTTCGCCTTCCCTCTCCTCCTGGTCCTCCTGATCGGGCTCTCCTTCGGTGGCGAGGGTGGGGGACGGGTCACCGTGGTCGGAACCGACCCCGCGACCGAGATCCTGGTGGCCCACCTCGAGGCGGCCGAGCTCAACGTGCTTCGCTCCGACGACCTTGACATCGCCACCGAGGACCTCGGGCGTGGCCGGACGGATGCGTTGGTGGCGCTGCCCGACGACTTCAGCCAGGCGTTGGCCGACGCGACCACCTCCCGCGTGCAGGTTGGGCTTCGTCCCCAGGCCCAGGCGCTGCGCCCCGCCATCGAGGCCGCCCTGGCCCAACTCCAGCGGCCAGCGCGAGTCGCCGCCCTGGCGCGATCCCTCGGGGTCGAGGGTGCGGTCCCTCCCGCGTTCGTCGACCGGGCGCCGGTCGTGACCATCCAGAGGGTCGTGCAGGGCGTGGACAACGACGAGCTCGGCGACCTCACCGCCTTCGACCTCGGCGCCTCGACGCAACTGGTCCTGTTCGTCTTCATCACGACGTTGGGCGGCGCGACCCGCATCGTCGAGGCTCGCGATCTCGGGACGCTGCGACGCATGCTGGCAGGCCCCACATCCGCCGGTGACGTGATCCTGGGCGAGGGGCTCGGCCGCTTCGCCGTGGGGCTGTTCCAGGCCCTGTGGATCGTCCTGGCCACCATGGTCATCTTCGGCGTCGACTGGGGCAACCCGTTCGCGGCCTCCGTCGTGGTCGTCGCCCTGACGGCGGCCTCAGCGGGCGCAGGCCTGTTCCTGGGCGCCTGGTCGCGCACCGTGAGCCAGGCGTCTGGCCTGTCCACTTTCCTCGGGCTCACCCTCGCCGCCCTCGGCGGCTCGATGGCTCCGCTCGACATCTTCAGCCCCACCCTGCGACGCATCGCCCACGTGACGCCACACGCGTGGGCGAACGATGCCTTCGCGGAGTTGACCCGACGCGGGGGCGGCCTGGGGGACGTGCTCACCGAGGTCGCGGTGCTCCTCGGCTTCGCCGTCATCCTCGGCGGACTGGCGGCCCGTCGGCTGCGGACGTCGCTGACGGCCGGGTGACGTCAGAGCACATCTGGCCGAGGCGCTACGGTCCAGCAACGCGCCCAACTCGTGGAGGCTGGTGGTGTCGAACGTCTTGCACGGCATCCTCGGATGGGCGGCGGTTGCGATCGTGCTCATGGCCGGCCTGCATGCACGCGCCCGGGTCCGCTCCGGCCGCGCCTACGAGGGCGGCCTCTACCGGGCCGCCGCGGTGTTCGTCGACATCCAGGTGCTCATCGGCATCCTCGTCTGGGTCGACGGGCAGTGGTGGGACGTTCGCGGCATGTTCGCGCAGTCCTGGCTGCATCCGGCCCTCGCCATCGCAACGTTGGGTCTCACCCACTTCGGCATCAAGCGAGCCCACGACGAGCGCTGGGCCGCCGAGGCCTATGGGATTGCCTCGCGCACCCTGCTGCTCGCGGCGGTGCTGCTGACGGTTGCTGCGGGGCTGGCCTTCGCATGACGAGGGCTGCGCCCTCCACGTGATCACCAGCCGCGGGCGCGCCATTCACTGACGTGGGGGCGCTCGGTCCCGAGGGTCGTGTCGTCGCCGTGCCCGGGATAGACCCAGGTGTCGTCACCAAGCGCCCCGAAGATCCGTCGCTCCAGCCCGGTCATCAGGCGGTCGAACGCCTGCGCGTCGTTCCAGGTGTTGCCCGGACCACCGGGGAACAGACTGTCGCCCGAGAACAGGTGGGAGCGCTCCGCCCCCTGCACCAGCAACTGGATGGCACCTGCGGTGTGGCCGGGGGTGTGCAGAACCTTGACCTCGAGATCACCGACCTGCAGCGTGTCCTCGTCGACGAGCCATCGACTCGCCGGCCGAGGGAAGAGTTCTTCGTCACCGCGGTGACCCCAGATTTCCCACCCGTCGGTGTCGGCGAGTTCGGCCCAGGCCCGGACATGGTCCCAGTGGCCGTGCGTCTGCACAACGGCCACGACGTCGAGGTCAGCCGCGAGGTCCCGGAGCAGGTCCGCACGGTCAGCGGCGTCCACGACCAGGGCCTTGCCGGTGGCCGTGCAGGCGATGGCGTAGACGTTGTTGTCCATCTCGCCGACGGACCGCTTGCGGACCTCGACCGGGCCGTCGACGCGCCGCGACACCCCGCCGTCCGCGTCAACGTGACCGTCGTAAACCATCGCTTCCACCTCGCGCCTCTGAGGCTGAGCCTATGGCCGGTCAGAGCGTGACGTCCACCACCTCGCCACGTTCGCCGTCGACCTCGACCCGTCGTGTCGTCCCGTCCGGGAAGGTGGCGTCGAGGAGGTAGACCTCGTCGCCCTCGTCGAACATCTGGCTGGTGAATCGGCTGGCGTTCGGGTTCGCGTGCAGCAAGAAGGAGCCGGTCGACCCGACGACGGAGTCTGCGGCCAGTGACTCGATGGCGTACTCGTCGCCGGAGTCGGGGTCCGCCACGGAGTACGCGATCTCGACGTCCTTGCGGAGCGTGAGGCGCGTGCCGACCGGTGCGTCACCAGCGATCAACAGGTGCGTGCTGGGCGACAGCGCGGCTTCCAGCATCGTCAGGTACGACGCCCGGACGGAGGCGTACTTGTCCTGCACGAAGGCGGCATATGCGGGATGGAACGGGGCCGCCAACCCCGTCTCCGCCGTCGTGAAGTGCTCCATCGTGTAGGCCAGCGTCCCCTGGATGCCGTGGAGCCAGTCGTCCCAGATCCCCGTCCCGGGATAGAGCGCCTCGTTCCAGGAGCCGTTGGTGTAGTTGATGTGGTCTGCCATCGCGGCGCCGAGGTCGGCCAACAGGCCCTCGTCCGGGCCGTCGTCCGCCGTGAAGCCCCACGGCCGCAGCATCAGGTCGCCCGAGGTGTGGTTGCTGATCCCCGCGATGATCTGCGTGCGCCGCAGCAGGCCGAGCATGGCCTGGACCTCGGGCTCGGAGCCGGGTGTCGGGCCGTGATACGTCTGGCTCGAGGGTGACGGCGAGGCGCCCACCCCGCCCCACATCAACGGGTAGTTGCGGTTGGTGTCGACGCCGATGTCCTGGGCGAACGGCGCGGTGTTGCCCGACCCGTTGTCGCGCAGATTGCGGCGCTTGCCGGGGCCGTCCTCGGCGACGATCAGCGCGGTGTCTGCGCCGGTGGACCAGACAAGCGAGGACTCGGCGACCGGCAGCCACTCCCGCGAGCGCATGAAGCCATCCGGGTTGGAGACCGGGATGACGAAGACACACAGACCCTCGACAAGGGAACGGACCTGGTCGTCGCCGTCCGCGTGGCCGGTCAGCAGGTCGTGGGCCATGTTCATCGTGAACTCGCCCGACGGCCATTCGCGCGCATGGTGCAGCCCGCAGAGCATGGCCTGGGGCCGCCCGTCGGTTTGCGCCTTCGACACGTTGCCGCCGATGACCAGGCCCTCCAGCGGACGGCCTTGCCACGACTCCGGGGCGAGGGTGAAGCGCTGCGCCAGGTTCGGGTGGAGGTCGGCGAGTGCGTCCATCTCCGCGACGTAGTCGGCCAGCACGCGGTAGGTCACCCGGTCCGCGTAGCCGTCGCGCCGGTTGGACTCGCCCCCGAGGCGGTGCGCGAGCGTGGCCTCGGCGCGTCGTTCCTCGACGAACGCCCGGTGCCAGTCCTCCTCGGCGATGTCGTACGAGGCGCCGAGGGCATCAAGACGCGCCCGGTCGCCGGGCCAGAGCATGATGTCCAGGACGCCGTCGTGCACGTGCTCCGTGGCGTCGAAGGACGCCAGGTGCCCCAGGAGGTGAGGCGTCAGGACGACACGAGCGAGTTGCACGGGCGTCGCCATCCGGCTCCCGCCGGCCACCACGCCGCCCATCGGGGCCCAGCCCGCAGCCGCCAGGCCAGCACCGCCCACCAGGCCGGCACGCAGGAGTTGACGGCGTTGCATTGTGGGCATGATCCAAAGGCCTGTTCGAGGTACTCCCAAATCGTTCGCCACTGGCCGGCCAAGCTCCTCCCGCGGCCCGCACATCGATGACGAACGGGTGTTCGGGAACATGCCTCGTCGGTAGCCTGCACCCCACCCCGAAGCGGAAGTCCAGCAACGTGGCCAGTGACCGGATCGTCGTCCGTGGTGCCCGCGAGCACAACCTCAAGGATGTCGACCTCGATCTGCCGCGCGACGCGCTGATCGTGTTCTCCGGGCTGTCGGGTTCTGGCAAGTCCAGCCTCGCCTTCGACACGATCTACGCCGAGGGCCAGCGTCGCTACGTCGAGTCGCTGTCGGCGTACGCCCGGCAGTTCCTCGGTCAGATGGACAAGCCCGACGTCGAC
>CBDTZE010000191.1:0-4819 GCA_965364815.1 uncultured Nitriliruptoria bacterium
CGGTGCCCCGGAACCGCAGGTCGCCGAGCCCGTGACGGAGTCGGTCGCGCTCCCGCAGACCCTGGTCGTGGCCGGGCGCCAGATCTCGGCCCGCACCGCCCTGGCCGCCCTGGGCGGCTGGCAGTTGCTCACCCTCTCGATGTGCACGCTCGCCGTCCAGGCCCTGCACCGCCGAGACGACGACGAGTTGGAGGTCAGCTGATGGGACCCCTGCTTCGAACCGGACCTCGCGTGGCCTGTGGCACGTGTGCGGTCACCTACGACAACAGCCTCACCCTCGGGCAGTGTCCCGTGTGTGGGACGGCCTCGGGCGTCGACAGCGGTGGTCGCGCCCCCTTGGATCGTGACCAGCGGCTCATCGCGGTGGTCGGCGTGACCATGATCGCGAACCTGCTCATCCTCGGTGGACTGGCGTTGCTCTACCTGCAGTTGTGACGCCGCCCTGTCCGTTTTGGGGGGCTACGGGCGGAATGCCGACCGTCCCTGTGCCAGTGCGTTGGAACGTTCTGGCCAAAACGGCCAGACCCCTCTCCCTTCGTCATTGACGGCGAAGCTATTTCGGATGCAATGGTCGTCGTGGGTTCGTCTCCCCTTCGACTCACACCGGAACCTGCTTTGCAACCCGCGCCTCCTGCCCCCGGCGGACTCGACCTCCAGCGGTTCGTGCGACGACTTGTCGGCGGGCCTCGTGCCCCGCTGTCCGAGCTCGCGCTGGTGGCATCCGAGGTCACCGGCGGCGCGGCCATCGTCCTGCAGGCCCCGGGCGGATCGCCCTTGCGGGCCACGGCCATCGCCGCGCTCGACATCGAGGAAGAGCGTGCGCTTCGCCTCGCCGTGGACGGTGCGACGATGCCTGACGCGCTCGGGATCGCCTTCTCGGAGGCGGACCCACGGCTCGCTCCCGCGCACCTCCCGGCGGCATGGCGTGCCTGGGTCGAGGGAGTCCAGCCAGTGGAATCTCTCGTCCTGCCGATCGCCCACGGCGAGCATCGGGTGGCGTGGTTGTGGATCGGGGCGCGCCTGAGCCCGGACGGGCTCGACCGCCTGCGTGACCTCGTCGCGGTCGCCGCGATGCGACACACGCTGGTCACGGACCCGGTGGACCACAGCGTGGACACCTTGGACCTCGAAGCCAGGCTGTCGCACCGCGACGACGAGCTCGAGGCCGCCCACCAGACGGTGGATGCCCTCGCGGAGGTCGTCGGCCGCGACGTGCGCGAGGCGTTCCGCGAACTCCTCGGCCTGAGCCGACTGAGCGCCGATGCCGATGACGCGCTGCGGATCGAGTTGCTGCAGAAGATCCGGGTTGGTGTCGAGCGGATCGGCGGGATGCTCGGCGATCTCCTCGAGGACGTGGCCGAGGCGCAGGCCGACCGACGCGACGTCGTCGCGGTCGACCTCAACGGCGCCGTCGCCTGGGCCGGCCGCGTCCTGGCTGACCAGATCAGCGACCGTGGCGCGGTGCTGTTCGTCGACACGCTCCCGACGATCCGCACGTCGCCGACGGTGGTGCGTCGCGTGGTGCTGGAGTTGGTCCGCAACGCGATCGACCACGGGGGACGAGGGATTCACGTCTCCTGCGCCGAGGCCAGTGACGGGATGGACCTGCTCATCGAGGACGATGGCCCGGGCATCCCGGAAGCGGACCGGGAGATCATGTTCAGCCCCGGCACCAGTACGAGCACGGGCTCGGGCATGGGCCTGACGCGCGCTCGCCTGCTGGCCGAGCAGGTCGGCGGCACCGTCAACCTCGAAGCCTCGAGCGTCGGTGGCGTGCGTGCTCGGGTCTTCCTGCCGCAGGCGCCACGCGGCGCCTGACACCCGTCGTCAATGTGGCCGGTGGCGTTGCGGCCGGTGTGGCCTCAGGTCGTGCCCCAGAGGCGGTCACCGAAGTCGCCGAGGCCGGGAACGATGTAGGCATTTTCGTCGAGTTCCGGGTCGATGGCCGCCGTCAGGATCGACACCTCGGGGTGTGTCGAGGTGATGCGGTCGACCGCGGTGCGGGTCGCGACGATCGACAGAACGGTCGTCGACAGGGCCCCGCCCAAGAGGGCGAGGGCGTCGGAGGCGGAACCGCCGGTCGCCAGCATGGGTTCGAGCACCAGCAGGTGACGGCCTTCGAGGTTGGGGACGTTGCGGTAGTACTGCTCCGCGACGTGGGTCTCCTCGTTGCGCGCCAGTCCGATCATGCCGACGGCGGCTTCCGGGAAGACCTGCAGGACGCCGGGAAGCAGACCCAGGCCTGCGCGCAGCACCGGGACCGCGACGATGTCCGGCAGTCGATTGCCGTCCGTGGTCGCCAACGGCGTCTGCACGGAGACCGGGACGCGGGGGAGGCGCTCGGCGGCGCGGGCGGCGAGGTGCGTGCCCAGTCGTCCGGCTGCGGCCCGGAAGCCGGCGAGGCCCGTGGCCTCGTCGCGGACGCGGGTGAGCAGGGCGGCAACGACGGCGGTGTCGACGACTTCGACGGTGGCCATGGGGCGCTCGATCATCGGGGGAGACGGCACGAAGGGGGCAGGATGCCCGCCCGTGGACGGAAGGTCGAAGCCAGCAGAGCGCCGGACCACGGGGCGCCGCGATCGAGCGCGGCCATTCGCACGATTGTGAGCGATGAACGCACACCCCGTGGCGAGGCAGTTCGGGGGCGAAGTAATGGCGGATTCATGCCCTCAGGTGCCGCGCAGCGGGCAATTGGGTCACGAAAGCGAAGTTTGCACATTCTCCTGCCGACGACCACACAGCGCACGATGCTGGATCAGCACTTGAAATGCCCCATCCGCAGAACGCACACTGCCGGCACTGACCCGCTGGCGAGTCGTTGTCCCCAATGAACGCGCCAGGGTGCCACGTTGGCCCTCCCGACCGGCACCGTCGCCGTTCATGCACTGCCCGACCGACCCCGGACCCACCTTCCGGCAAGCGACTGGGCTGAACGGCAAGCAGACGCTGCGCCCGGCTCAGCACCCTCCGAAAGACCAGCGGCTCCGCGCCGTACCCAGACCCTGCGCCCTGCGCGCTTGACCCCGTCCGCCACCGCCCTCCACGGTCGGACACAGGAGAACACCCCATGGCCGAAGCCCACGTCGCTTCAGAGCTGGACATCGTCGAGCTGATGGACCGCGCCACCGAGCGCGGCTACCTGCTGCTGTCCGAGCTCAAGGAAATGTCCGACCCGCTCCTGCACGGTGAGGCCTGGGTCGAGGACACGGCGCAGGCGGCCCGTGAGGCTGGCATCGAGGTCGTTGACGACTACACCCAGGAAGACGGTGAGATCCAGGGCGCCGTGCCGACCAACGTCGGCATGTCTCGCGACCCGGTCCGCCAGTACTTCAACGAGGCCTCGCGCTACGAGCTGCTGACGGCCGAGGACGAGATGGACCTCGCCAAGCGCTACCAAGCCGGCCTCGAGGCCGAGATCATGCTCGGCGACGCCGAGGTGTCCCTCACCCGTCGCCAGAAGGCGCGCCTCAAGATGTTGGTTACCGAGGGCCGCAACGCCAAGGACCACCTCATCCGCTCCAACCTGCGGCTCGTGGTGCCCCAGGCCAAGAAGTTCTCCGGCCGTGACCTCGACTTCATCGAGCTCATCCAGGAGGGCAACCTCGGCCTCATCCGCGCCGTCGAGAAGTTCGACCACACCAAGGGCTACAAGTTCTCCACGTACGCCGTGTGGTGGATCCGCCAGGCGCTGCAGCGTGGTGTTGCCTCCAAGGCCCGCACCGTCCGTCTGCCCGTCTCCTTCTGGGAGACCGCTTCCAAGCTCCGCCGCGCGGAGATGGAGCTTCGCCAGAAGCTCGGCCGCGACGCCTCGGAGATCGAGATCGCCGAAGAGCTCGGTATCAAGCCCGAGCGCGTCCGTGACGTCCGTGAGGCGCTGCGTGACGCCGTGTCCCTCGACCGTCCGATCGGTGAGGACGGCGACGCCACGATGGGCGACCTGATCTCTGACGAAGAGGCCGTGGACCCGGAGGCAGCTGCCGCCGTCGTCGACGTCCGCACGCGTCTGCTCCAGATCCTCGACGACCTCGACGAGCGTGAGCGCACCATCCTCAAGGCCCGCTTCGGTCTCCTTGACGGCGAAGAGCACTCGCTGGACGAGATCGGCTCCTGGTTCGGCCTCGGTCGTGAGCGCATCCGCCAGATCGAGAAGCGTGCACTGACGAAGCTGCGCCACCCGGCCACGTGCCACAACCTCGACGGACTGCTCGACGCCTTCGCGGCCTGAGCACCGGTTGATCTTCGTGAACGGCGTCCCTCGCGGGGCGCCGTTCACGGTTTTCCGGGTTCTCAGGGATTTCTTCACGGGTTCTCAGGGGTGTCTCAGGTTCGCGTCCCATGCTTCGCCCAGCAAGTCAGGAACCAACCCCCAAGGAACCACCCCATGAAGACCACCCGCTTCCTCCCGGCGGTCGCTGCCACGCTGATCACGGCCGGCGCCCTCGCCGCCCCGTCCCTCGCCCAGGACTCCGGCACCGACGAGTCCACCTCGACCGAGTCGACCGACTCCGCCGAGGACACCGATCGCGAGGCCGCCATGGCCGATCGCGAGGCAGCCAAGGCCGAGCGGCAGGCTCGTTACAACGAGCTGCTCGCTGGTGAGCTCGACGTCACGGTCGACGACCTGGTCGCCGCTCGCGACTCTGTCAAGACCACGATGAAGGCCGAGGCACGTGTGATGCTCGAGGCCAAGCTCGACGAGAAGGTCGCCGCCGGTGACATCACCCAGGACCAGGCGGACGAGATCCTCGCCAAGTTCGACGACGGTGAGCTCCGCGGTCGTCGCGGTGGCGGCCACGGTGACCGCGGTGGTCGCGGTGGC
>CBDTZE010000192.1:0-4811 GCA_965364815.1 uncultured Nitriliruptoria bacterium
AGGCGAACCGGAAGTTGATGAAGCCCGGACCGGCGATGTCGACGGCGTCGACCACATCGGGGCGGTCGAGGTGCTCGACCAGCTTCTCCGCGATCGCGCGAGGGTTCATCTTGGCCGGCTTGGCCAGGCGCAGCGCGACCGAGGTCGCCCAGTCACCGTGCTCGGCCTGCTTCGGGCGCTCGAAGTCGGCTTCTGCCTCGGGCAGTCCCGCTGCGACCAGGGCCGCACGAACGCGGTCGGCCAGGTCGGCGAGGATGGGATCGAGGTCCTCGGGGCGTGCCACGGGGAGGCCTTCACGTCGAGCAGGAACGGGGAAGCGGCCAGCGTACGCCCGCCCCACAAGTCACCCGACCTCGACGAAGGTCAGGGGGTCCCGGCAAGCTCCGCGACGAGTTCGAGCAGGTCGAACGGGTCGAACGGCTTGGTCATGTACGCCGCGCCGAGCTTCTCACCGCGGGCGATGTCCGCGTCCTGGGCTCGAGCCGACAGGAAGACGACCGGGATGTCCGACAGCTCGGGGTCGTCCTTCATGGTCTCGCAGACGGTCCAGCCGTCCATGCGAGGCATCATGATGTCGAGCACGACGAGGGCGGGGCGGTTGTCCCGCATGCGTTCGAGGGCGATCACGCCGTCCTCGGCGAGGTCGACCTCGTAGCCCTCCATCTCCAGGTTGACCTGGAGCAGACGGCGAATGGTCGGGTCGTCATCGACCGCGAGGACGCGAACAGCAGACATTGGTCCCCCTCCCCTTGATGGTCTTCTGACGGAATGCTCTGCAGCCTAGGCACCTGTCGGCCGTCAGCGCCTACGCGTGAGGTATGCCTTCCCCCTCGCGCTACTTTGCGGCACGT
The DNA here is from genome assembly GCA_965364815.1 of uncultured Nitriliruptoria bacterium. GTDB lineage: Bacteria > Actinomycetota > Nitriliruptoria > Nitriliruptorales > Nitriliruptoraceae > CBDTZE01. The sequence continues at coordinate 852 of CBDTZE010000192.1, forward strand.
CCGGGCCCCCGTAGCTCAGTGGATAGAGCATTGGTTTCCGGAGCCATGAGCGTAGGTTCGATTCCTACCGGGGGTACGACCCACAGGCGCCGTCAGTCGACGGTGCCTGTGTCGTTTTCGGCCGCGCGCCGCTGGCGTTCCTTCTGGACCTGACGTGCGGTGAACAGCAGAAGCACGAGCGCGAGGAGCAATGGCCACCAGAGACGCCCCAGCGACAACGGCGCCGGGATGCTCTCCACCCCGCCGAACGTGGCACCACCGGGCGCCAGGTTGTTGTCCGCGCGACTCTGGGTGACGGCCTCCGCGACCATGCCGACGGCGATCGTCTGAGCCATCGGCTCCTGCCCATCGAGACGCACGACGACGTCGACGTCGCCCTCAAGGCCAGGCGGCGGCACCCAGGCGACGTGTTGCCGTCGGGCGTAGCCGGGAATCACGTTTTCGCCCACCAGATCGAGCAGGGCGATGGGTTGCCCCTCATGCGACACCACGACGTTTCCGACCGCGCGAACGTGGGCGTCTCCGACGTTCTTCACGTCGATCAGCAGAACCGCCTCGGTCCCGTCCTCGGATGTGGCGATGCCGACGTCGGCAAGTTCGAGGGTCTGGTCCCACGGACCCGGACCCCGCAACAGGAACAACGCCGCCACGCGGTTGACCAGGCCGACATCGCCGGACAGACCCGCGGCCCCGTCGATGGTTGCCAGGACCGCCCCGTAGGTCGCCACGGATCCGTTGAAGTCGATGTCGACCATGACGTCACGTGACTCGCCGGGAGCGAGAAGGAACTCGGTGGGGCCTTGGATCGCGAAGGCGCCCCGAGGCCCGCTGTCGAAGTCCGGGGTGCCCAACACGTCATGCCCGAGGGGCGCCACTTCCAGTGTCACCTCGCGGGGCACGCTGTCACCGTTGGTGTACGACAACCGCTGCAACGCCGTCCTGGCTGTCAGGTCCTCCTCGACCCGGGCGGGAGTGACCGCGACGCCGGTCTCCGCAGCAGGCGGGGCCGACTGCGCCGACGACCACGTCGGAACCGCCCCGAGGAAAAGGCCAGCGAGGGCGATCGAAGCCGCCCCCGCCGTCCATCGTCTTGCTGCCATCGTTCCCACCCATGACCTCAGGCTGTCCGTAACCCGGCCCTCTCGTCTGCGAAGACGGGTTGGGAGGTCAGACAACCGCGCTTGCGGTGTAGGTGATCACATTCCGGTACGTCCCGGCCACATCGGTGGCGGCGGTCAACTGGGTGGCTGCGAGGGCGTAGACGTCGGTCGTCGCCACGAGCAGTCCGGTGGCGCCCGTCCCGATCACCAGCGCGGCCTGGTCGGTGACCACCGTGGCGGGGACGCCAACACCCAGGCCACTGGAGGCGGTCGAGGTCAACAGCGTCTGGGTCGCAAGCTTCACGGTGTCGGTGTAGGTCTCCGTCGTGGCGTTCCACGCGGTCATCGTCGGCTTCGCCGCCTGCGCGGTCAACAGGTAGACGGTGTTCGACGCGACGGTGATGCTGCCCAGGGAGGCGGCCGTCGCGGGGAGGGCGCCCAGGTCAACGCTGGCGGTCGGGGCGGCCGAGATCGAGACGCTGGATCCGACGGAGGCGAGGATGATCTGGGTCTCCGCGGCGTTGGCGGAGGTGACGGCACCCATGACGGCCACGGAGGTGGCGGTGGCGAGGGCGAGGCGACGGTTGGCCTTCATGGAGGAACTCCTGTGCCGGACGTGCCGGCAATTTCGGGGGGTGTCCGCCTTCGGGGGCTGGACGGGCGCCTTCACTTGGTGTCGGCTGCCTTGCCCCAAGTGTTCGTCGTCCGGAAGAAACAACTGGAGCCATTGACAGACGAATGACCCGTGAACCATCCGAGATGACTATGACTGAGTGACCCGTTGTGATGGCCGGACGGCGTAGTCGGCGACACCGCGCGCGGCCTGAGCGCGCCGGTGGCCTCCTCCTAGGCTCGCCCGATCGCAGGAATCGCCCCGACGGAGCCGGGAACCATGTCCGAGCAGAAGATCGATCCGACTGACCGCAGCATCTACACGCGTGCCATCGGGATCGAGCACGACCCCCTCGAGGGGCCCCGGAAGTTCAGCGACGAGCGTGGCCGCGACATCGCGCCCGACCTCATCGCACTGATGGGCGACACGCCGATGGTCCGGCTCGACCGGCTGTCCGCCGACGTTCCGCCGACCATCATCGCCAAGCTGGAGATGCTCAACCCGGGCGGGTCCGTCAAGGACCGCATCGGCATCACGATGATCGAGGCGGCGGAGCGCAGCGGCGACCTCAAGCCGGGCGGCACCATCGTGGAGCCGACCTCGGGCAACACCGGCGTGGGCCTGGCGATCGTGGCGGCACGCAAGGGCTACCGCTGCATCTTCGTCGTCCCCGACAAGGTCAGCCAGGACAAGGTCCAGCTCATGCGCGCGTACGGCGCCGAGGTCGTGGTCTGCCCGACCGCGGTGGAGCCGTCCGACCCTCGTTCGTACTACTCGGTGTCCGACCAGCTCGCGAGCCAGCCCAACCACTTCAAGCCGAACCAGTACTACAACCAGGCCAACCCGTTCACGCACGTCCTGTCGACGGGCCCGGAGATCTGGCGCCAGACCAACGGCACGATCGACGCGTTCGTCTGCGGCGTCGGCACCGGCGGCACGGCCACCGGCATCGGCCGGTATCTCAAGGACAAGAACCCGAACGTCAAGGTCATCGGCGCGGACCCGGAGGGCTCGCTCTACAGCGGCGACACCATCCGCCCGTACCTGACCGAGGGCATCGGCGAGGACTTCTGGCCGGAGACCTTCGACCCGGACATCGTCGATGTCTGGGAGCGGGTCAGCGACCGCGAGGCCTTCGAGATGGCCCGACGTTGCTCCCGCGAGGAAGGCATCCTCGTCGGCGGCTCCTGCGGCAGCGCCCTGGTCGCCGCCCACCGCTACGCCGCCACCCGCCCCGCTGACGAGACCATCGTCGTACTCCTTCCCGACTCCGGCCGCGGCTACCTCTCCAAGCTCTACGACGACGCCTGGATGACGGAACACGGTTTCCTGACCCGCACCGGCGGCACGTCCAAGGTCGGCCAGGCCCTGAGCTCCAAGGCCGAGGGGGCGATGCCCGGCATCGTCCACTGTCACGCGGACGAGCCCGTCTCGACGGCGATCGACCTGCTTCGTGAGTTCGGCGTCTCGCAGATGCCCGTCCTCACCACCTCCTCGAAGGCGAAGAACGGCGAGCACCCCGAGGTCGGCGTCGGCGACATCATCGGCTCGATCCGCGAGATCCACCTCCTCGACGAGGCACTCAAGGACCCCGAGACCATGCGCAAGCCCGTCGGCGAGGTCATGCAGCCGCCGCTGCCCCTGGCCGACGTCAACGGCGAGCTCAACCAGGTCTTCTCCGCACTCTCGACCGGCAGCGAGGCCGTCGTCGTGGTCGATGCGGGTCGCCCCGTCGGCATCCTGACGCGCGCCGACCTGCTGTCCCACCTCGCGGCCGCAGCCGCCCGCGCCTGATCCCGACCCTCACGGAGATCGCCATGAGCAACGACGCCAAGAACCTGCACCTCGACACCCGCGCGATCCACGCCGGCCAGGAGCCCGACCCGGTCACCGGTGCGGTCAACGTGCCGATCTACCAGACGTCCACGTTCGCCCAGCCCGCCCCGGGCGAGCACACGGGCTACGAGTACGCCCGGACCGGCAACCCGACGCGCACCGCGCTGCAGGAGTGCATGGCATCCCTGGAGGGCACCCAGCGGGCCGTCGCCTTCGCCAGCGGCCTCGCCGCCGAGGACGCGATCCCGCGCCTCCTCTCCCCCGGCGACCACGTGCTCATGGCCGACGACGTCTACGGCGGGACGTGGCGCCTCGCGTCGAAGCTGCACTCCCGCTTCGGCATCGAACTGACCGCGGTCGACCTGCGCGACCTCGACGACCGTGCACCGGATCTCATGGCGGCTCCCCCTC
>CBDTZE010000193.1:0-4809 GCA_965364815.1 uncultured Nitriliruptoria bacterium
CCGATCGACGCGTACCGCGAGGCCGCCGCCAGCGAGTGACGGCGGCGGGGGCTCGTAGGCTCACGGTCCCCGACCCAGGAATGCTCGTGCCGGCAAGTGACGCACTGCTCGAGGCCGTCGAGCACCTCGTCGACGGGGCGAGCCTGTTGGGCGCCGAGTTGGACGCGAAGTACCGCGTGCTCGCCCTGACCATCGAGGTCGCGCCGGGGCGCCACCCGGATCGCCGCCTCGACGATCGCCGACTGCAGGTGCTGGTCCACCCGGCATCCACGTTCGTGGTGTCCCTGCGGGTCCACGACGAGCAGCCTCGGGTCGAGGCCTTCCTCGCCGAGCAGTTGGCCGACGTCGTGCATGCCCTCGATGGGCCGACGATCGACGGCCCGGTGTTCGGGGCGCCGGAACCGGCTCCGGGGGAGTGGGGCCCCGAGCCGAGTCTGCATGGCCGTTCGAGCGCCCTCGACGGCAGTCTGCGAACCCTGCGCGTCGAGGTGGTCAGTGGCGTCCGTCACTTCGGGCTGTTCGCCACGTTCGACGACCTTGACGTGCGGCGACCCGATGGCACGGACGTCGACCTCGGCGTCGTGCGTGACGGTGGGCCCTCGGTCTTCAACCTCTGATCCGTGGGCCGGGACAGGCCGTCCGGGGTGCGTCGGGCGAAGTCGCGCGAGCCGTGGCAGGATGCGCCCATGGACCACTCGGACAGGGAAACGCTCGCCGGCCGCCTGCTGGTGGCAGCGCCGAGCCTCGAGGACCCGAACTTCCATCGGACCGTCGTGCTGCTGTTCGACCACGACGAGGACGGCGCGGTCGGCGTGATCCTCAACCGCCCAGGCCCCCAGGACGTCGGTGGCCTGCTGCCAGCGTTCGAAGACGTGGCCGCCCACCCGCGGGTCATCTTCGGTGGCGGCCCCGTGACCCCCGAGGGCGTCCTGTGCGTCGCGAAGGGCGGGGCTCCCGACAACCGACGGTTCAAGCGATTCCAGGGAGACCTCGGCGTGCTGGGCCTCGAGGACGACCAGCCGGGCGAGGGGATCGACCTGGTTCGCCTCTTCCATGGCTACGCCGGCTGGGGCCCGGGCCAGCTCGAGGACGAGTTGACGGCCGGCGCGTGGTTCGTGCTCGACGCGAGCCCGCAGGACGCCTTCAGTGAGACACCGGAGGAGCTCTGGGCGACGGTCCTGCGCCGCCAAGGCGGCGACCTCGCCATGCTGGCCTTCATGCCCGAGGACGTCTCGACGAACTGACGAGGTCAGTCCTCGTCAGGGTCGTCGTTGTCCTCGTCCGGCGGGACCGGGTCCGAGGACAGATAGGAGCGGCCCGGGTCGACCAGGAAGCGCCGGCGCAGGGCGCGGCGCCCCACCAGCATCCGGAAGCCCATGTCTGCTCGTTCGGTCAGCGTGACCTCGACGTCGTAGCGGACACCGTGCAGCAGCATCGGCGTGCGGATGACGAAGCGTTCTTCTTCCGCGCCACTGGAGGACCGCACGGCGCGCTTGTCCACCAGCCGCGCCTGGGCCTCGACCGTTCGTTCCGGGTCGTTGTGGTCGGGGTGCAGCAGGAAGGACACCCAGGCGTGCCCGTCGACGTCGAGTCGGCGAAAGCGCGTCGCGTGGATGGCCGAGGTTCGCGCGCCGGTGTCGATCTTGGCCTTGACGGTCGCGCCACCACCGAGTTCGGGCAGGGACACCCATTCGCGCCAGCCCACAGCGGGGCGAGGGCGACGCGGTTTGGTGGGCATGTGTGGACGTTCCTGCGCACGGGTGACCACGGAAGCTACTGCCCGGGGGGTGATGCGCCTGACGACCTCAGCCAGCCAGTTGGGTGCACAGGGGCGGCGGAGCCTGCTCCTCGCGGAACGCGACGTCGCCGTACTCGTCCATCACGGCAACCCCGAGCTTGACGTGTGGCACCCCGTCGCGAAGGTGCAGTCGGGCGGCGATCTGCTTCGCCCCGATCCGGTCCTGCCCGAAGAGCACGACGGTCACCGGAGCGAGACCGTGGCGCTCGAATGCGGCGAGCACGTCGATGTCCGAGGCCGACAGTTCCGGGATGTCTGGCACGGACGCCGTCAGCTGACGTGCGAGGCGGATGCGTGCTCGACCGAGCATCGTGGCGTAGTCGCTGTCATCGAGCGCGCTGGCACCGTCACGCTTGTGGCGCGCGGTCGCATTTCCCTGCAGTCGCTGCGTGAGGTTCACGAGTGGCTCCCGGTCACCCTTCCTGTCGACCCGAGAGCGCGGGCACGAAACGAGATGGCCCTGTTGTGGCCCGACCGAACCAGTGGTGAGGTCTGATCGGCCGAGGGCGTGCTGGTCCGTGCCGGTTCCTCGGTCGCCTAGTGTCGGGTTGGTCAAGGCATCGATGCGGAGGGCTGATGGGGGACAGGGCCAAGGTCATCGAGGCACCGCTGCGGTTGGTGCTGGTCGACGACCACGAGATCGTGCGTGGCGGTCTGCAGGCCCTGTTCATCGGGGCCGGCATCGAAGTCGTCGGCGAGGCTGGTGACGTCGAGTCCGCCCTGGCGGCGGTGCGTCGCCATCGGCCGGACGTGTTGGTGCTGGACGTCAGGATCCCCGGAGGTGGAGGGCACCGTGTCCTCGAGCAACTCGACGAAGTGCCTCGCACCCTCGCTGTCAGCGCCTCCGACGAGCGCGACGACGTGGTCCGGACCGTCGCCGCGGGGGCGATCGGGTATCTCCTGAAGACGGCATCCTCGGCCACGATCCTTTCCGCCGTGCGATCGACCGCTGCCGGCCAACCGGTGTTCTCGCCCGAGTTGGCCGGCCATGTCCTGGACATGGACATGGACCTCGGCGCCGTGGCGGACCCCGCCTGGGAGGCACTGACCGACCGACAGGTCGAGGTGCTGCGACTGCTGGCGCGGGGGCGGACCTACAAGCAGATCGCCGCGGAGTTGGTCGTGTCGGTCAAGACCGTCGAGACGCATGTGCGACACGTCCTGCAGGCGCTGCAGTTGACAAATCGGCACGAGGCGGCGCGCTGGGCCATGGACCGCGGCCTGGAGTGAAGATCAGGGGGAACCCTGAGGTTCGGGTGGCCGTCGCGAACGACGATGGGGGCACCCGTTCGACAGGAAAGTCGTGCCCGTCCCCGCCCTGCTCCGTGACCGTGTGGGTCGATTCATCGCACTGACCGCCGTGGTCGGCTCGCTGGCCGACTGGACGCTCTTCGCTGCGTTGGTCGCCGTCGTCGACACTCGCACGGCGGGGTCGGCGTGGGCGACCACGGCGGTTCTGCTCGCCAGGTTGCTCCCGGCCCTCGCCTTCGCACCGCTTGCGGCACGACGCATCGACCGTCGGGCCCTGCGCCGGGTCCTGCCGGCTCACGAGGTCGGCCGCGTCGCTGCGATCGGAGCGTTGGCGCTGTTCGCCGTCGACGGTTCGGTCGCCATGATCGTCGCCACCCTCGTTGCCCTGGAGTTCGCCGCGGCCATCCTGGCGTCCGGGCGTGAGTCACTCATCAGCCGTCACGTCGGTGCGGAACTCCACCCCGCCGTCAACACGGCGACCGTGGTCGCCTCCTACGGACTGCTCCCGATCGGGGCGCTGCTCGTTCAGTTCGTCGGTGCGGCGCAGGCGATCCCCGTGGCCGCCGGACTCCAGGGCCTGGTGCTGCTGGCCTATCTCGTCGCCTGGCCCGTCCGGGCGGCCGCGAGCCAACCGCGAAACGTCGTGGCCCTGGACCGGACAGCGGCCGTGACCGACCTCGTTGCTGACGACCGTGGCCTGCGCCGCACCGTTCTCGCTGCCGCCGTGGGCCTGGCGCCGGTCGTTGCCCTGTTCACCGTCGCTCCGCGCCTGGCGGCGTCCTGGTTGGGCGATGCGACGGCCACGGGGATCCCCATGGGACTGCTGCTGGTGGGCGGCATCGTGGGTGTGGTCCTCGCCAACAAGCGGGTCCGCGCCGAGTTCGGCCTCCTCGCAGCGGGGTTGGGGTTCGTCCTCGCCGCCGTCGGCTACTGGCAGGTCGGTGTTCCGATCGTGGGGGTCGGTGCCGGCCTCGCCTACCTGTCGCTCCAGACGCGCCTGCAGTCGCAGGCCAACGACCCGTCCCAGTTCGCTGCCGCGTTCGCCGTGCTGAAGGTCGCCACGGTCGTCGGCACGGTTGCCGGTCCGTTGCTGTGGAGCGTCGGTGACGGCCCGGTCGTGCTGTTGCTGGCCGCCTCGGCCGTCGCGGTTGCCGCCACGGCGATCGCCACGGACCCTCGCCCGGCGTTGCGGTGGGTGATGCGCCGACTGGTTCTGGCCGTCACGCGCATCGAGGTCGTGGGGGAGCGTCAGGAAGGTGGCGCCGTCGTCATCTCCAACCACCCGAATGCGATCGACGGGGTGCTCGCGCTCGCGGCAGACCCGACGCTGCGACCCATCGCTCGCTGGCAGTCCAACCCCATCGCCAAGGCGGGCATCTGGCTCGCTGACTCCGTGGTGACGACGGCCCGCACCGACCTTCCGCACGCGAACGCGTTCGACCAGGCCGCCCAGCACCTCGCCTCGGGCGGTCGTATCTGGCTCGCGCCCGAGGGAGGCTGCCACCAGGACCGCACCCTGCGCGCCCCGCGGACCGGGGCGGTGCGCATGGCGGCGATGGCCGACGTTCCCGTGCAGGTGCTGGGGATTCGTCACCACGGCGACCACGACGGACCGACCCTGTGGGCGTGGCGGCCCTGGCGCCGGCCCAGCGTGACCCTTGTCTGGGGCCAGGTCGTTCGCATGACGGGCGACGTCGGCCACGACGTCGAGGAGACGATGGCGGCGCTGGCGACCGCATCCGGCATGGCGTGGGAGTCGC
>CBDTZE010000194.1:0-4795 GCA_965364815.1 uncultured Nitriliruptoria bacterium
GGCCGCGTGCACGTCTTCCTGCCGCCGCTGACCCAGGCCGAGGACGCCGTCGAGCTGCTGCAGGTCGTCGAAGCCTGCGCCGCGGCTGCCGACCAGCCCGTCGTGGTCGAGGGATACAGCCTCCCCGGCGACCCCCGCCTGACCTCGATCTCCATCGCCCCGGACCCGGGCGTCATCGAGGTCAACATCCACCCGACCTCGTCCTGGGACGAGATCCGCGACGTCACCTTCAGCCTCTACGAGGAGGCCCGCCAGGCCCGCCTCTCGACCGAGACCTTCGACCTCGACGGTCTGCACGCCGGGACCGGCGGCGGCAACCACGTCACGCTCGGCGCCGCGAAGACCGTCGACTCGCCGATGCTTCGCCGCCCCGACCTCCTGCGGTCGATGCTGGCGTACTGGCAGCACCACCCCTCGCTGTCGTACCTGTTCTCGGCGAGGTTCATCGGCCCGACGTCGCAGTTCCCCCGGGTCGACGAAGGGCGCAACGACCGTCTGCACCACCTCGACATCGCGTTCGCCGAGGTCGACCGACTGGGCGACCAACTGCAGCCCTGGCACGTCGACCGGCTCTTCCGCAACCTGCTCACCGACCTGATGGGCAACACCCACCGGGCCGAGTTCTGCATCGACAAGTTGTTCTCGCCGGACTCCGAGCGTGGCCGCCTGGGCCTGCTGGAACTGCGTGGCTTCGAGATGCCGCCCCATGAGCAGATGGCGATGGTCCAACTGCTGCTGGTGCGTGCCCTCGTGGTGCGCTGCTGGGAGGACCCGTACCGCGAGGCCCCGATCCGCTGGGGCACGCTGCTGCATGACCGCTTCCTGCTCCCCCACCACGTGCAGCGTGACGTCAACGACATCTGTCGGGACCTTGCCGACCACGGCCTCCCGTTCGACCCGGCCTGGCTGGGCCCGTTCCTCGAGTTCCGCTTCCCGCGCATCGGCACGACCACGGTCGACGGCGTCACGCTGGAGGTCCGGGCGGGCATCGAACCCTGGGACGTCCTGGGCGAAGAGGCGTCCACGCAGGGCACCTCACGGTTCGTCGACTCGTCCATGGAACGCCTGCAGGTCAAGGTCATCGGCGCCACGCCCGGTCGGCACCTGCTGACCGTCAACGGCCGGTTGCTGCCGCTGCACGAGTCGGGTGAGCCGGGGACGCTGATCGCCGGTGTGCGGTACCGCGCATGGCACCCGCCATCGGGGCTGCACCCGACGATCCCGGTCCATGCACCCCTCACGTTCGACGTGGTGGATCGCATCGCCAGCCGTTCCCTGGGCGGCGGGACGTATCACGTGAGCCACCCCGGTGGCCTGTCGTACGACTCGTTCCCGGTCAACGCCGTCGAGGCCGAGTCCCGGCGCATGTCCCGGTTCGAGGCCCACGGCCACACGCCCGGCCACATCGACGTCGACGCGCTGGTGGCCTCCGGCCCCCGGTCGGTCGAACCCGAGCACCCGCAGACACTGGACCTTCGCCTGCCCGCGTAGCCTCACGGGCTGCCGTTCTCAGGTCCCCCGCATGAATGCCACTGCACCGCGTGCCCCCGAGGGGCCGCGTTGGCATGAGCGAGTCGCCCCCGACGGCACGGTCCGCGCCCCGTGGGACGGCCTCTCTGGTCTGCTGGCCGGACTCGACCCCGCCGTGCTGACCCAGGCACGTCACGAGTCCGACCGTCTCCTGGCGGACGACGGGGTGACCTACAAGACCCCCGGCGACCCCAACCGGGCGTGGCGGCTGGACCCGATCCCGCTGATGATCGGCGAGGCCGAGTGGGCCCAGATCGAGGCCGGGGTCCAGCAACGCGCGGAGTTGCTCAACCTCGTCCTGGCGGACATCTACGGCTCCCAAGACCTGCTGCGCTCCGGTTCGATCCCCTCCGAGGTCGTGTTCTCCCACCCGGGCTACCTGCGTGCCATGCACCAGGTCCGGCACGCCGGTCACCGGCAGTTGGTCACCGCGGCCACGGACCTGGTCCGCGACGCGACGGGGGCGTGGCGCCCTCTCGGGGACCGGACGCAGTCACCCTCCGGCGTCACCTACGCGCTGGCGAACCGGTCCGTGATGGCACGCGTGCTGACCGAGGAGCAGCGCGATGCGCAGGTCCTGCGTCTGGCGCCCTACCTGCGTGCCCTGCGGACGGGTCTGCGCCGACTGGCCCCCGCCGACGTCGACGACCCGCGCGTCGTCGTCCTCACCTCCGGGACCGAGGGCGAGACCTCCTACGAGCACGCGACCCTCGCGAGCTCGCTGGGTGTGCCGCTGGTCGAGGGATCGGACCTGTCGTTCCGCGGTGGCCGCCTGATGCTGCGGTCCCTGGACCGACTCGAACCCGTGGACGTGATCCTGCGCCGGGTCGACGCCGACTGGTGCGACCCCCTGGAACTGCGCCCCGAGTCCACCCTCGGCGTGCCCGGGCTGGTCGAGGCCATGCGACGTGGTGCCGTGGCGCTCGCCAACCCGCTGGGCGTCGGTGTCCTGGAGAACGCCGGGCTGCTGGCCTACCTGCCGGCCCTGTCGCAGGAACTGCTGGGTCAACCGCTGCACCTCGAGCCCGCCACCACGTGGTGGTGTGGTGACCCGAAGATGCGGGACCACGTCCTGGCCAACATGCAGCACCTGGTCGTCAAGCCGATCCAGCGAGGTCGCCAACAGCTGGCAGGTTGGGACCTGACCGCCGACCAGCGCCAGGACCTCGCCCAGCGGATTCGTCGAGCCCCCCACCTGTGGGTGGGACAGGAACCGATCGCTCCCTCCCTCACGCCGAGCCTCGACGAGCGCGGCGAACTCTGCGACCGCGCCGCCATCCTGCGGACGTTCGTGGTCGCCGACGAGGACGCCTACGTCGCCATGCCCGGCGGCCTGACCCGCGTCGACGACCCGGCCAGGCAGGTCATCACCAACGCATCCGGCGCCGTCAGCAAGGACACGTGGATCGTCTCCGGACGCGAGGAACGCCTGGCAGGCTTCTGGTACCAGGACGGCCCCCTGGTCGTCGCCGAGCCGCCGTCCTCGAACGTCTCGGCCCGGGCCGCCGACAACCTCGTCTGGTTGGGGCGCTACGCAGAACGCGCCGAGGCCACCGTGCGGCTGCTCCGCGTGGTTGACGACCGCCGGACCGACTTCGGCGGCCGTACGGGGCCTGTGGGCGCCGCGACGCTGGAGGTCATGCTCGCCGCCCTGACGGATGTCAGCGCGACGCGTCCGGGCTTCGTGGGCCCGCAGGGAGCGGAGCGACGCGCACAGCCGGGCGACGAACTGGCCTCGCTGGTCCTCGACCAAGCGCGCCCCGGCACCGTCGCCCACTCGGTCCACCACCTGCTGGCCGCCGCGTCGTCCGTCCGCGATCGCCTGTCGGGCGACACGTGGCCGGTCACCAACGCGCTGGGCCGAGAGGTCCTCGGGGACGCCCCGGCCGTGCTGGGCGTCCAGACTCGACCGACCCGTGGTGGCCTCGGCCGCGTGCTGACCGGGCTCCTGGCGCTGCAGGGGCTCGGGTCGGAGTCGCTGGAGCGCGACCCGACGTGGAGCTTCATCGAAGTGGGGCGCCGGCTGGAGCGGGCCCTGCAGCTGCTGGCGCTGCTGCGTTCGACCCTGTCGAACACCCATCCCCCCGCGGTGGACTCGCTGCTCTGGGAGTCGGTGCTGACCACCGCCGAGAGCATCATCACCTACCGCCGCCGGTACCGGTCCCGCGCCCAACTGTCGACGGTCCTGGATCTCCTGCTGCTCGACGCCGCGAACCCGCGCTCGCTCGGCTGGCAGATCGACCGGTTGGTCGAGGCGCTGCGAACCCTGCCCGACCACCCGGGGGCCGACAAGATCGGACCCGTCGAGCAGGCCGTGCTGGAGGCGGCGACCGCCCTGCGGTTGTCGGACACGTCGCGACTCGCCCAGGCAGACGACCAGGGGAATCGCACCGAACTCGTCTCCTTCCTCGACCACCTGCGCCAACAACTCCAGGCCGCCGGCGACCTGCTCCTGACGACCTCGCTCGCGCCCCCGATGGCGCCCCGGGCGACCCTTGCCCCCAGCGCCCCGGCGGCGTCCGGCCCCAGCGAGGACCGCCAATGAGCACGCGCTACCGGATCGTCCACAAGACGACCTACACCTACGAGAAGCCCGTCACGGAGTCCCACGGCACCGTCGTGTTGCACCCTCGTGAGACGGAGACGCAGGTCCGTCACGGCGGCGAACTCTCGGTCAGCCCCGCCCCGTCCGACCAGCACGAGCACCGCGACCTCTACGGGAACCGGACCAGCTACTTCGCGGTCCACGAACCCCACACGACCCTCGTCGTCAAGACGACCAACGAGGTGTCGGTCGACGCGCCGGTCCTGCCGACCTCCAGCCCGGCATGGGAGCAGGTCCGTGACCGCCTGGCCTCGACCGTGGACCCCGATGAACGACTGGCCCGGCAGTTCCTGCTGCCGTCGCCGTCCGTGATGCCCGGGACGTCCCTGCGGGAATACGGCGCGACATCGTTCCAGCCCGGGCGCTCGGTCCTGGAGGCCTACGAGGACCTGGTGCATCGCATCAACACCGAGTTCGCCTTCGACCCCACAGCGACGGACGTCACCACGCCATTGGACGAGGTCCTGGAGAACCGTGCGGGCGTCTGCCAGGACTTCGCCCACCTCGCCATCGGCTGCCTGCGCTCCCTGGGGCTGCCGGCCCGGTACGTCAGCGGCTACCTGGAGACCGACCCCCCACCGGGGACGGCCAAACTCCAGGGCGCGGACGCCTCGCACGCCTGGCTGTCCCTGGGCATCCCGGGGATCGGCTGGATCGACG
>CBDTZE010000195.1:0-4787 GCA_965364815.1 uncultured Nitriliruptoria bacterium
GGGCCGCGGCGGCAAGGGCGTCCAGGCCGGCGCGGAACCGCTGGTCTGGGCAGGCGTCGCCACGGACGTCCACGTCCACGGCGATCCCCCCGTGCTGGTGCGTGCCGTCGAGTTGGCGGAGACACGCCGGACGGCGCCGGGCGAATCGCTGGAGTCCGAGGTCGCCACCCCGGCGGTCGCCGAACTGGACGCGATGGACCAGCCCGGCTGACGCGGCGACCGTTGCGCGCGCCCCGACCGGAACCTTGACGTGCGTCACGGCGTCGGATGTCCAGTGGCGCCCGCACGCGGGCGTACCTTTCTGTTGCAACCCCCTCCCACCACTGGCATCCGCCATGGACATGCTCCAACACCAGACCGGAGCCCTCCCCGTCATTCGAGCCGGCCGCGCAAACGGCACGGTCCGTTGGTACTCCCCGGAAAAGGGCTACGGCTTCATCGCGCCCGAAGAGGGTGACGAGGACGTCTTCGTCCGCTTCTCCGCCATCGAGTCCAGCGGCTTCAAGACGCTCGACACCGGCGCGCCGGTCACCTTCATCACCGCGTCCGACGCCCGTGGCCCTCGCGCCATCGAGGTCCGGCCCGTCTGACCTCGCGTCAGCCGGCCACCAGTCGACGGATCGTCCCGTCGGCGGTCAGCACCAGCGGTGCCCCGTCGGCGTCCAGGCCGAAGGAGAGCACCTGCCCGGGCACGCCGACCTGGTCCGTCCAGTCGAAGGTCGTGCCCCGGTCAGGACCGTCCACGATGACGGATCGCAGGAACCCGGTGCAGAAGTCGCTGTAGAGGAAGTGGCCGTCCAACTCGGGCAGCCCTCCCCCACGCACGACGACCCCACCGGTGACCGAGCAGCCGTCCGCGTGGTCGTACTCCGCGATCGGGGCGACCAGGCCCTCGCCGGTGCAGTCACGCTGGGCGAAGCAGTCGCTGCCCTCCATCAGTGGCCAGCCGAGGTTCCGGCCGCCCTCAGAGAGCAGCAGCGCGTCGATCTCCTCGATCCGGTTCTGTCCGACGTCGGCCACGACCACCTGGCCTGAGGGCTCGTCGATCCAGAAGCGCCAGGGGTTGCGCAGGCCGTAGGCCCAGACCTCCGGGGCGGCAGGCTCGCCCGTGGCGGTCCGGCCATCGACGAACGGGTTGTCCTGTGGGACGGCGTAGGGAGCCGTCGAGACGTCCAGTCGCAGGATCGTGCCCAACAGGGTGTCGGCCCGTTGGCCGTTGCCGAAGCGATCGTCGGCTGCACCACCGTCGCCAAGGGCCACGTAGAGCATGCCGTCAGGGCCGAACGCGATCATGCCCCCGTTGTGGTTCGCCGCAGGTTGCGGGACCTCGAGCACGATGTGGTCGGGGCGGACCGTCCCGTCCGCCGCGGCGGTCCACGCCTCGACGCGGGTCGCGCCGTCCTCGGCGCGCGAGTAGTGCAGGAAGAACCTCCCCGTCCCGGCGTGGTCGGGGGCGAACGCGAGACCGAGCAGGCCCCGCTCGCCCCGGAACGCGACCCGGTCCTCGAGGTCGACCACCAGCGCCCCGTCAAGGGTGACGATCCGGCCACGCTGCTCGGCCACCCACACGTCCTGCGTGTCGGGGCGCGGCAGCGCCAGCACCGGAGCGGCGAACCCCTCAGCCACGACGTCCCAGGCCAGCGCTGTGGGCACGGCTGCCGACGGCGAGGAGACGTCGGGCGTGGAGGTCACGGTCGGGACCGCGTCTGGGACCGGGGACGCGGGCGAGCCACTGCAGGCGGCCAGCGCAACCACGGACGCGGTCGCGACGAGTCGACGGACGCCCACGCGGGGCGAAGAGACAACGTGGGTGGTTGACATGAAATGTCCATTTCGGGCGAATGACTAGTCAGGCAACGACGGACACCACTGTCCATTGGGCGCGCAGTCGGGTGTACCTGCCCAAGGTGAGGGAACCCCTGAAAACACTTCTGGCGAGACTTTTCGGGCAGAAACCCGCCGTCGCGCCGCCTACCATCCAACGTTGGCAGGAAAATGACGCAAGCGTCGGACGGCTCCTTCCGAAGCAATCAAAGTAACTAGACACAAGTGCCTTCCTTCACGTCCACTTGGCCGCTTCAGCACGGGGAACATCTCATGAACCGCAACCACCTCTCGACCTTGGTCACGGCGACGGCCCTCACGCTGGTCCCTGCGACGGCCTGGGCCGGCGAAGGCGATGCAACCGCGCTGCACGTCGACGGCGTCGTGACCGCGAGCGACTGCCACGCCGAACAGGGCCAGTCCAACTGCACCGGGCTGTCGGTCCTGGGCAGCGAGGTCAGCGGCACCAACCAGGAGGGTGAGGGCGAGAGCGAGGACAGTCTCGGTTCCACCAAGGACGCCGGCGTCCCCGAGGACGCGGCCGAGGTCACCCTGTTCCGCAACCGCTCGACGGTTGATGGCAACGGCGACTCCTCCTCGGAGTCCGACGGTGTCTACGTCAGCCTCGGCGGCGGCGCCTTCGAGGCCCGCGTCCTGCACGCCGACGCTGACAGCAACGGTGACGCCCACTCCGACGGCGTCCGCCTCTCCGGCGGTGGCGAGGAGATCCACGTCCTGCACGCCGAGTCCAAGGGCGGCAAGGGCAGCTCGGCCGTCGCACAACTCTTCGGGACCGACGTCATCTCCGACGAGGACACCGGTGGGGTCTTCTGCCCGCTCGACGCGAACCCGATCCTCGGCGCCGACCTCATCTGCGCCTCGGGAGCGACGGCCGGCGTCGTCGACAACGGCACGGTTGGCGACGGCACCGTCACGGGTGAGATCGTGACCGTCAACTCGCGTGACCCGCAGGCCCCGAACCCCGAGGCTCCGACCGATGGCGTCGCACCCTCGCCGAACCCGCTCCCGGCGCCGTTCCCGCCCCTGGCCCGCACCGGCGCAGACCTGTTCGCCCTACTCCTGGCCGGTGGCCTGACCATCGCCGGCGGTGAGTACCTGCGTCGTCGCGGCGGCTTCGTGAGCGTCGCCTGATCTACGGTCGCCCCACCCGGGAGTGACCAATGGCCGAACGTGTACGTGTCGAGGTTGGTGATCGAGAGCTCTCGGTCTCCAACCTCGACAAGATTTTGTACCCGGCCGTGGGCTTCACGAAGGCCCAGGTGATCGACTACTACGTCCGGATCGCCCCGCACATCCTGCCCCACCTGTCGGGGCGGCCCCTCACGATGATCCGCTTCCCGGACGGCGTCGACGGGAACTCCTTCTTCGAGAAACGCTGCCCCGAGCATCGCCCCGACTGGCTCGGCACGGTGCGGCTGGGCCGCGAGGGCAAGGACAAGGTCGTCGACCACTGTGACGTGCAGGACGTCGCCGGGCTGGCCTGGGTGGCCAACATGGCGTCGCTGGAGCTGCACACCTCACTGGCCCGCTCCCCCGACACCGGCATGCCGACGATGTGCGTGTTCGACCTCGACCCCGGCGCCCCGGCCGATGCCGCGACCTGCGCCCGCGTGGCGATGCTGCTGCGGGACGTGTTCGGGCAACTGGGGCTGCAGGGGTTCCCGAAGACCTCCGGGTCCAAGGGGCTGCAGGTCTACGTCCCGGTCAACACGCCCACCGACTACGACGCGACGCGCAGCTTCGCGCTCGCCCTGGGACAGCTGCTGGAGCGGGTGCACCCGGAGTTGGTCCTGACCAAGATGGACAAGGCAGCTCGAAAGGCCAAGGTCTTCGTGGACTGGTCGCAGAACACCCTGACCAAGACGACCGTCTGCGCCTACTCGCTGCGTGCGAAGCAGCGCCCCACCGTCTCGACCCCGTTGACCTGGGACGAGGTGTCGGACGCGGCAGACGCCGACGACGCCGACCGGTTGGTGTTCACCTCGGACGACGTGCTGGCCCGGGTGGAGCGAGTCGGGGATCTGTTCGCCCCCACCGCAGTCCTGGAGCAGGAACTGCCGACGCTGGAGTGAGCGGGTGCGGCCAGCGCGCGCCGGGTGGCCGGTCGGGCGAGTCGAGGGAGGCATTGGCAGGGAGAAGCGGCTCCGCCGTGGAAACCCCCACCAAGCCCTTCTTCGTCCTCCAACTTCAAGGATCCCGCATGCAGACCGGACGCATCGGTCGCCTCGGCGTCGCCTCCCTCGGACTCGCCGCCATGGTGACCTCCGCCCTGGCGTTCACCGCTGGCGCACCGCAGCCCACCGCTGGTGAGCAGCTCGCCGCAGAGCTGGCCGTCACCAACGGCGTCACCTCCCTGGTCCGCGTGCAGGCCGACGGCCGGGAGCAGGTCGAACTCCTCTCCGACCAGTTCGACCTCACCGAACACGGCCGCGACGGCTGGTACGACGTCGTCGCCTACCCGGGTGACCGCGACCGCCTCGAGGCCTTCGGCTTCGTGTACGAGGTCGTCACCGAGGACCTCGTCGCGTTGGACATCGCCACGCGTGAGGCCGAGGCAGTGCTCGCCCAGCAGCTCCGCGAGCAGGGCCCGACCGACCTCCAGCCCGGTGAGCGCATCGAGGGCTACCGCACCTGGGCCGACTACGACGCCGAGGTCCGCCAGCTTGCCAAGGACAACCCCGAGTTCGTCCGCCTGATCGAACTGCCCAACGAGACCCACCAGGGTCGCACCGTCGTCGGCCTGCACATCGCGCAGAACCCGGACCAGGCACTGACCGACGGTCGCCCGTCGTCCATCCTGATGGGCCTGCACCACGCACGTGAGTGGCCGTCAGCTGAGCTCACGATCATGTTCGCCTACGACCTCATCCAGTCGTTCAACGACGGGGACAAGGAAGTCGCGGACATCCTCGCGAAGACCAACCTCTTCCTCATCCCGGTCG
>CBDTZE010000196.1:0-4749 GCA_965364815.1 uncultured Nitriliruptoria bacterium
GCGTGAGAAGATCGGCGTCATGTTCGGCTCGCCGGAGACCACCCCCGGTGGTCGCGCGCTGAAGTTCTACAGCTCGGTCCGCCTGGACGTGCGCCGCATCGAGACCCTGAAGGACGGCACGGAGGCGGTCGGCAACCGTGTCCGCGTCAAGGTCGTGAAGAACAAGGTCGCCCCGCCGTTCAAGCAGGCGGAGTTCGAGATCCTCTACGGCGAGGGCATCTCGCACGAGGGCGCGTTGCTGGACATCGGTGTCGAAGAGGGCATCGTCCGCAAGGCAGGCGCTTGGTACACGTACGAGGGTGAGCAGCTCGGCCAGGGCCGGGAGAAGGCGCGCCAGTTCCTGAAGGACAACAAGGACACGGCCGAAGAGATCGACACGCGCATCCGCATCGCGCTGGGGATCATCCCCGACCCGAACGCGGTCGCTCCTGCCGATGCTGACGACGAGGCCATCGACCTGATGATCGTCGACGAGGCAGGTTGATGGTGCGGTCGGCTGAAGACTGGCTGGCGCAGCGAGGCATCGAGCGCCAGGAGATCAAGGTCCGGCTCGTGGAGCCGGACCCCAAGCCCGAGTCGGCTCCCGTCACCGCTGCGGTGACGGAGGCCGATGACGACACCGAGCCCGATGACGGTCCGCCGATCGACCTCATCGCCGGCGCGGCGCCGCTCGTCCCGGAGGTCGGGCGGCTGCGCGCCGTGCCCGATCGTCCCGTGCATGCCCAGGAGGCGCAGCGGGTCGCCATCGCCGCGCAGGACGAGCGTGAACACACCGCCGACCTTGCGGTCCACGAACCCAAGGAACGCCCGTCACTCGGTGACGACGTGGCCGTCGCGATGTCCTACATCCGCAGCGCCACGGCCAGCACGCCGATGGCCGAGGGCCGTCTGCGTCGACGCCTGAACGAACGGGAGACGCCGCGCCAGGTCATCGACCTTGCGTTGCAGCGTGCCCGTGACGAAGGGCTGGTCGACGACGATGCCTTCGCCTCGGCGCTGGTGCGCGAGTGGCAGGAGAAGGGGCACGCAGGGGCTCGCATCCGCAACGACCTCTACACCCGCGGCTTCGAACGGGCGGTCGTGGAACGCATCGTCGCCGCGGTGGAGTCACCCGATCCGGAAGCTGCCGCGTTCGCGATCGCCAAGGACCGTGCCCCAGCCCTGCGGGGCCTGGAGCCGGAGGCCGCCTTCCGGCGACTGGTCGCCCACCTCGCACGACGCGGGCACGGTGAGGGGCTCGCACGCAAGGTTGCCCGGCAGGTGCTGTGGACCGACCGCGAGCCGACCCGCAACGTCTGACGTTCGCCTGCGGCGACTGCCGTCAGGCCTCGTGCTCGACCAGGTGGCGCAGGACGTGCAGCGTTGCACGCAGATTCTGGCCGACGATCCGGTACGCGGCCTGCTCGGCGATCCTCGAGAGGATCCCGCCCATCAAGTGCAGTTGGAACTCGATGCGGACGTTGGTGTGGTCGCCCTCGGGTTCGATGATCATGGCCAGGGTGTGGTCGGTCCCGGCCTCGGACTCCCACGCCAGTCGCTGCTGGGGCAGGACCTCGGTGAAGCGGATGCGACCTCCGGCCTCGATCGAGCCCGCAGCCATGCGGATC
Source organism: uncultured Nitriliruptoria bacterium (assembly GCA_965364815.1). Classification (GTDB taxonomy): domain Bacteria; phylum Actinomycetota; class Nitriliruptoria; order Nitriliruptorales; family Nitriliruptoraceae; genus CBDTZE01. The sequence goes on from CBDTZE010000196.1 coordinate 1,608, forward strand.
CAGTAGCGATCGCCCACGGCGCCAACCGCGTCGTCGATCGGCTCCCACCGCGTGATGCCGACCCAGAACTCGTTCCAGCGCGCCGGGTCACCCATCACATCCCAGACGACGTCGGGCGTGGCCTTGATGCGCGTGCGGCGCGTCAGCATGGGGACGTCATCGGAAGGCGCCGAACGTCCGCTTCGCAACCAACTTGGTCAGCCCGGCCTGCATCCGGCTGGTGACCAATTTGTACGCGTCGTCCTGGTCGAGGTCGTCGCCGTACCGCTCGCGCAGATCGATCGGTTCCAGGACCTGCAGTCGGATCTTGGCCGGGAACGGGATGTGGCCGAACCAGTCGCCGATGGTGATGCCCCAGGGAAGGGCCAACGCGATCGGCATCGTCTTGACGCGCCCGATCTTGTCCATCCGCAGGGCCTTGGCCAGCCACTTGCCGTCGTTGAGCACCACGAACGTGTCGTGCCCGCCGTCGGCCACGATCGGGACGATCGGCACCCCGTGCTCGTGGGCGATCCGCAGGAAGCCCTTGCGGTTGTCGAAGTCGATCGTGTGGCGCTTGGACCACGGACGCATGACCTCGACGTCGCCGCCGGGATAGACCATCGCCGAGTGCCCGGCGTTGAGGATCGCCCCGGCCGCGTCGGGCCCGGCCGTCACGGCGCCGATCTTGCGAGCGAAGTCACCCAGCACGGGCAGGCCCGTGACCATGGCGTGGGCCAGCGCGTACAACGGCCGTTCCACGGTGAAGAAGGTGTTCCAGGCCAGCATCGCGATCATCGAGTCGATCGGGACCGAGCCACCACTGTGGTTGCCCACCAGCAGGACCGGTCCGTCGGGCACCTGGTCAAGACCCTCGACCTCGGCCCGGTGGTACATCGTCGCGATGAGCCACCAGATCGGCAGCTGGCGCCGGATGAACTCCGGATCGCGGTCATCCAGCGTGACCTCCGCCCCGGTGATGAGCGCCCGCGTCGGGGCGGCCTTGGCCGTCACCTTCTTGGCGGTGGCCTTCTTCTTGGGGCTGGCCTTCTTCTTCGTGCTGGCCTTCTTGGTGGCCGCCTTCTTCACGGCGGTCTTCTTGACCGCCTTCTTGCGCGGCGCCCGCTTGGGGGCGTCGCTCGTGGGCGGGGGCTCGGAGGTCATGGGGGCAACCTAGTTGAGCCGGCCGTGGTGCTGCCCCGTGCGCGTCCTGCTGCCGGCCCGGCGGTAGCCTGACGGGCAACGAAGATCGCTCCGTGGGAGACCGCCGTGAACGTCCTGCAAGCCTGGTTGATCGTCGGCGTTCCGTCGCTCATCGTCGTCGCCGCGCTGTTCGTCGGTCGCTCTGCGACCCGGGCGCTGTTCGGCTACCTGGTCCTCGCTGGTGCCCTGATCTTCTTCCTGGCGGTCCCCGAGGACACCATCTCGGCCGCGGCCATCGGCCTCATCGGGTTCTTCCTCGTCGCGACCGGACGTGGCACGGAGCAGGACGACGCCCCGGAGCATCACGAGAACCGCAAGCGGTACACCACCACGCCCTCGGCCAACTGAGCCGGAGCGTCACGGCACCGGCAGCGCTGCTGGTCGTCATCGGGGGCAGGTCATGACTCGTCGATTCCGTTTCCTCGCCGCGCCCATCGCGGTTGCGCTGCTGGCCACGGCCTGCGGTGGCGATGCCGTCCCGGACGCCAGCGAGGCCACCTCGTCGGACGCCCCGATCGACGCGTCCACCGAGGTGGACGCCACGCCCACCCCGTCCGCCTCGGCGGAGAGCGAACGACCCGAGGGCGAGGGCGGTGACCCGGACGCCATCTTCGGCGTTGCGGTCTGTGAGGCACTGCGGCCGGTCGTGCTCGGCGACCGTGCGGCCGGGGTCGACCATGCACGTCCGTTCATCCTCGACCTGCTGCTGCCTGAGCCCGGCTACGAACCCGAGGCCGAGGACATCGTCGCATCGGAAGGCACCGGGCAGGAGGCCGCTCCGACCTGCATCCTGTCGGCCGGCGGCGACGCGTGGTGGGAGATCGCGCTGGCTGGCGACGGCCATGTCGGCCAGGGCGCCGTGGGAATCCATCTGCGCACCTCCTACTCGACCCCCGAGGACCTCGACCTCGCCGTCGAGGACGCGACGCTCGCCGGCGACCTGTGCGACGGCCGGGAGCCCCGCAGCCACGATGAGGTCGTCGTCGACGGCAACCACGTCGCCATCGTGCAGTGCGACTTCTTCGCGTACCAGGGGGAGTATGAGTTGCTCTTCTGGTCCGGCTACGACCTGCAGCCACTGCTGCCCGAGGTCTGGTACGACGGCTCGGTCGCGGAGCAGGCGACGATCTTCGGCCTTCCGGGAAGCGACGGCTTCAGCGTCGAGAACCTCGAGAGGGCCCGTGGCGTGGGCGACTGCGGCACGTTCAGCAGCTGGTTCGTGGCCGACGACCTGACGCTCGACCTCGCTTTCGCGACCCATCGGGAGTGCGAGGACAGCGACGGCACGGCGGACCCGTACACCTGGGAGCAGGTCTACAGGGGCAGTTGACGGACGTACTCTTGCGTCCATGACTGCCCCCTCCGCGCCAACCGCTCGTCGCTACCTGATCAAGACATTCGGGTGCCAGATGAACGAGCACGATTCTGGCCGTGCCGCGGGCATCCTGGAGACGATGGGCTACCGCCCCGTCACCGACGAGGCCGAGGCTGACCTCATCCTCGTCAACACGTGTGCCGTCCGTGAGAACGCCGACAACAAGCTGTACGGGACGCTCGGCCACCTCCTGACGACCAAGAAGGAAACCGGCGTCAAGATCGTCGTCGGCGGCTGCCTGGCCCAGAAGGACGGCGCCACCATCGCCGAGAAGGCGCCGTGGGTCGACCTCGTGTTCGGCACCCACAACCTCGCCAACCTGCCCGAGCTGTTGGCCCAGGTCGACGGTTCCAGCGTCCCGGTCGTGGAGATCCTCGACCAGATCGAGACCTTCCCGTCGGCGCTGCCGGCCAAGCGCGAGGTCCGCCACCACGCGTGGGTCTCCATCAGCGTGGGGTGCAACAACTCGTGCACGTTCTGCATCGTCCCGGCACTGCGGGGACCCGAGGTCAGCCGCCGGATCGGCGACGTCGTCGAGGAGTGCCGCGCCCTGGTGGCCGACGGTGTCGTCGAGGTCACGCTGCT
>CBDTZE010000197.1:0-4720 GCA_965364815.1 uncultured Nitriliruptoria bacterium
CGGACGAGGTCCAGCAGGAAGCCCTTGACGGTCTGGTCCTCGGCAGCGACCTGCAGGTTCTCCCGCACCGTCAGGTCGTCGAAGAGCTCCAGCGACTGCCACGTCCGGGCGAGGCCCAGGTGCTTGCGCGCATGGGGCGTCGCGTCGCTGACATCGTGGTCGCCGAAGTGCACCTTGCCGGTGCTGCCGACGAAGCCGGTGAGCGCGTCGATGGTCGTGGTCTTGCCGGCACCGTTGGGGCCGATGAGTCCGACGATCTCGCCGCGATCGACACGGAGGTCGAGGTTGTCGACGGCGCGGACCGCCCCGAAGTCGACCGTCAGGCCCTGGACGTCAAGAAGCGTGGTCATGCTGCGACCTCCACGGGCTCGGCCGGGCTGGGCTCGTCGACATCACCGGGGCCACGGTTTCTCAGCCGGTCCCAACTGTGCGCGATCCCTCCGGCGATGCCTTCCGGTTGCAGGATGGCGGTGATCACCAGGCCCAGGCCCGCGAGCAACAGCGCCTTGTCACCGCTGGAGGCCAGCAGGTCGTCGAGCACCGTGAGTCCCAGGCCGCCAGCCAGGATGAGGCCGCCGATCATGGCGCCCGACACGCGCGACAACCCACCGAGGTAGGCAAAGGCGAAGATGAGCAACGACTGGTCGTAGGAGAAGGTGCTGGCCACGGCGCTGCCGTCTCGGTACGCGATGATGGCTCCGGCGACACCCGCGATGAACGCGGAGAGACCGAAGGCCAGCGCCTTGGTGGCGGCGACGTTGACGCCGGCGGCTGACGCGGCGCGCTCGTTGGATCGCACCGCCAGCATCTGCCGGCCCGTCGTCGATCGTCGGATGTTGATGACGACGTAGGCCAGGAGTGCTGCCACGACGAGCACGAAGAGCGCGGTCATCGGGTTGGGCTGCCGTCCGTCACCCACGTTGAGGAAGCCGAGCAACTCCCAGGTCGACGGGCGGGTCTTCTCGATCAGTTCTGGTGTGGCGACGCGCGCCAGGTCGATGCCGCCGTTCACGTCCGAGTTCGCGAAGACGAAGCGGTCCATGGTCACGCCGAAGGCGATCGTGATGATGGCGAGGTTGATGCCTCGGATCCGCAGGGCCGGCAGGGCGACGGCGAGGCCGACGAACATCGCCACCAACGCCCCGCCGATGATCGGCAACGGGAAGGGGAGGTTGCCCGAGGTCGAGAGCCAGGCTGCCGTGAAGGCGCCGATCCCGGCGAAGGCCATGGGCGCCAGCGACATCTGGCCCACGAACCCAGTCACCACGACAACGGAAAGGCAGATGATCACGCCGACCAGCGTCGTTGCCAGCGCGGCTCGGTAGCTGGGGTCGAAGACGAAGAGCGCCCCGACCGCTGCGGCGCCGATGAGCAACGGACCCGCGATGTTGCGAGCCCAGGCAGGTGTGCTGGGCGAGAACGGCAGGCGCGTCGAAGCGACGTCACCTCGACTTGGCAGCGCGTTGCCTCGCAAGAAGAGCACCAACCCGATCAGCACCAGCGGGACGACCGTCTCGACGCCCGGGACGGCGAGGTTGCCCGCCTTCGGGAACCAGTCGGCCCTCGCCCCGAGGTACTGGATGACGGGGATCTGCATGCCCAGCAGGAACGCGGTGGCCGTGGTCAGGCCGAAGGACGAGAAGCCACCGATCAGCGCGGCCGTGACGGCGGGAACGATCAAGGCCGGGATCACGCTGGGACCGACGTTGGAGTTGATCGAGGCGACCAGGATTCCGAGCAGGCCCGTGATGACGGTGGAGAGCACCCAGTTCACGCCGGCGAGGAGATCGGGCGAGTAGCCCAGGACGATCGCGCCCTTCTCGTTCTCCGCGGCGGCGCGCGTCGCCAGCCCGAAGTTGGTCCGCTGGAAGCCCAGCCAGAGCGCCACGGTGAAGACGATCACCAGCACCACGACGAAGAGCTGTTCCTGGGTGATCTGAGTGATGCCCAGGTCGACCTGCGTCTTGTCGATGCCCGGCAAAGGCCGGACGCTGACGGCGCGGATGCCGAAGCGCTGGATGACGATGGCCTGCAGCAGCAGGAAGAGACCGACGGAAGCCACGACCTTGGCCAGGGCGGGTGCCGTGCGCAGCGGTCGGAAGACGACGAAGTGCAGCACGAGGCCGAGCACCACACAGACGACGAGCGACAGGATCAGCGCCGACCAGAACGTCATGTTCGGACCGAACGAGATCACCGTCGGGATGTCCGGCAGCAAGAAGGTGTCGTCCTCCTGGAAGAAGTGGACGATCCCCTCGACCAGGGACAACGGGTTCGGCAGTGGCGGCAGGAAGAGATCACCCTCCGCTCGCAGAATCGCGTACGTGTAGGCGACGTACATCGCCAGGGCACCGTTCGCGAGGTTGACGACACCCGAGCCGCGGAACGTCAGCACGACGCCCAACGCAATGGCGGCGATGAGCGCGCCCTGGGCGATGCCTGCCCCGGAGAGGAAGACGGGCCGGAGCTCGCTGCTGGTGAGCAGCACCAGGGCCAGCAGCGCCCCGAAGGCGATGGCGGCCCAGCGGGCATTTCGCATGGCGGTCGAGGTCATGGGATCGCTCGCAGGTCTGGACCGGGAAGTGAGGACGTGCATCGCTTCCTCGCCTCACGCGTGGAAGCACGAGACCCCGGGCCGGCGCGCAGAAGCTGCGCGCTGACCCGAGGTCTCGGGAAGATCACGAGGGCGCGGGGGCCATCAGGATCGGGGTGTAGTCGATCGACGAGTCGCCGGCGGCGATGTCGACCCAACCGTCAGCGGTGAACTGGTGGACCGACGCCTTCGAGGAACAGATGGCCTTGAAGACGGGGTACTCCGGGTTGCAGTTGACGTTGCCGGCTGCCTGGGGCGCCGGACCGGTGAAGGTGCGGATCGCGCCCTCGGTGGTCGCGAAGTCCTGGCCCGCACCGACCTGGTTGAGAATGGCCGTCGCGCTCAACAGCGTCGCGAAGCCGCTCTGGACACCAACGTCGAACTGGGTGCTGATGTCGCCGTACTCCTCGAGCTTGGTGAGGATGGTCTTGTCACCGGACTCGAGCGACGGCGTGAACGGGTTGTAGCCACCGTTGGTGAAGTACCAGCCCTCGGGCACGAGGGTGTCGGCACCGATGTTCTTCATGTGCTCCTGCATCGGGATGCTCCAGCAGGCACCGGTGGTGACCACGGGCGGGTTGAGACCCAAGGACTGCAGGGCGTCGTAGGCCGCGATGCAGCCCGTGTCGAACAGGCCCAACACCAGCACGTCGGCCGTGTCCGCACCGGAGGCGGTCAAGGCAGAGGCGATCTCCGGCGAGGTCGACGTGGGCTCGACGAACACCGTGTTGACCTCGACGCCGAACTGCTCCAGCGTCGGGACCAGGATGCTCGCGCCACTCTGGCCTGCAGCGTCGTTCGTGAGAACGATTGCGGCCGTGGACGGCTTCAGGGCAGACCCGACGAACAGGGCGCCACCGACAGCCGCACCGAGTGCGCCGCCGTAGTACGACGTCGCCGAGGGCGTGCCGTAGTCAGCGATGTCCAGGGGCGTCGTGATCATGACCGACGTGTTGCCACCGGTCGACTGATAGAACGAGCTGTTTCCGACCAGCGTCGGGCCCATGATGACGAGGTTGATTTCGTCGTCGTTGGCGAACTCTGCGCCACAGGTGCCGCCGGCGTCCGGGGTCGAGATGTCACACGTGACGATCTCGATCTGGCTGCCCTGGATGCCACCGAGCTCCGCGTTGATGAACGTGGCAGCGTCCTTGACGGCCTGGCCGGACGACGGGAAGAAGGCTTCCGAGGACACGTAGCCGATCTTGACCGTGCCGCCGGCAGCCGCTTCGTGGGTGCCTCCGGTGTAGTCAAGAGCCCACTGGGTTTCCGCGCTGGCCTCGGCCATGGGGTCAGTGGTTTCGGTCGACGTCTCCGTGGGTGTGGAGTCGTTCGTCGGATCCGCGACGACATCGTCGCCCGTGGTCTCCGAGCAGCCGGCAGCGAAGAGTGCCGCCGCGAGAAGGCCCGCGGTCACTCGGCTGCGCTTGTGGTTCGCCATGCATGTTCTCCTGAAGAATTGGCGTTGGCGGCATGCTGCACCGAAACTTGTTGGTTGACAAGAAACTTGCAGAAACACGGCACGTGATGTCCGTTCCGTGCGCCATTGACCATTGACCCCGCGGGCCATCTGGCCGCGCACGACCGGATCAGCGCTGCACGACCGGTTCAGCGCTGGGCGACGCCGGAAGCGAAGGCCAGGAGGGTCATCGCCGTGGCCATGACGGTGCGGCCCTCGTGATCGGTCGTGGCGTCGACCTCGACGAGATCGGCGCTGCGGACGCGAGGCTCACGACCCAGCAGCGTCGCAGCTTCGTAGAGCTGTTCGGGGTCCAGGCCGCCGGGGCGGGCCCCGGGGCAGGCCGGGGCGAAGGCCACGTCCAGGACGTCCATGTCGAAGTCGACGTGGATCGTGTCGACGGTGCCGAGCTGGTCGAGGGCGTGACCGATCGCGCTGGCGATGCCGCGCCGGTGGACGTCCGGCGCGGTGACGACGGTGATCCCTCGCGCGCGACACCAGTCCGCGTATGCAGCGGAGTTGGTGAACCGGCCGATCCCGATCTGCACGACGTTGGCCGGGTCGAGGCCGTCCTCGATCAGGCCCCGGATCGGCGTGCCGTTGCGAGGTCCGTCGTCGAGGTGACGGACATCATGATGGGCGTCGAGGGTGATGACGCCGACGCGCGA
>CBDTZE010000198.1:0-4716 GCA_965364815.1 uncultured Nitriliruptoria bacterium
CGTTCTGGCCGGACCCGCGGACCTCATCCGCAAGGCGCACCGGATCCGCAAGATGCTGGGTGGAGGGATGCGCCAGGCCGGCGTCCTGGCTGCTGCTGGCCTGCACGCCCTGGACCACCACGTCGAGCGACTGGCCGACGACCACGCCCGCGCCGAGCGCCTCGCCAAGGGCGTGACCGACCTGGGCCGCGACGACCTGCGCCTGGTTCGCCAGGACACGAACATGGTGATGCTGGCCGTCGATGAGCCTGCCGCGTTCGGGGCGCACCTGGCCGAGGCGGGGATCACGGTCCTTGCCGGTCCGACGACGCGACTGGTCCTGCACCTCGACGTCACCGACGCCGACGTGGACACGGTCCTGTCGGCGCTGGCTTCCTTCGCGGCCTGACCTGGCTCAGCCGGTGACCCAGGAGGCGATGCGCTGCCCGATCTCCGGTCCGACGTCCTCCTGCAGGAAGTGCGAGCCCTCGACGGTCTCCAGCGGCTTCGCGGTTGGCAGCAGGGCGCCCAACGCCTCGCCGACCTTCGGCGGGATGACGGGGTCCTTGGCGCCCCACAGCAGGTGGACCGGGGTGTCGGTCCACTGCTCCAACTTGGCGAACGCGGCCATCTGCTCCGCGGCACCCGGGAAGTCATCGGACGTCGGGACCAGGAGGGGCAGCGACAGCGGCCCGCCGTGGAACGCGGCGTCGGGGAACGGAGCCTCGTACGCGGCCTTGACCTCGTCGGTCAGGTCCGTCAGGCACGCCCCGTCAACGATGAACGAGACGGGGAACGTTTCGGCCTTCTCGACGAAGTCGCGGAACTGCTGCCAGGCCGGACTCATCTTGGACCCGGAGCGATAGAGCCCGGTGTCGAGGATGACCAGCCGGGCGACCCGCTCGGGGTGTTCCGCGGCCCAGCGCAAGCCGACGGGACCGCCCCAGTCGTGCACGACCAGCGTGACCGGCGCGTCGGGGAGCACCGCGTCGAGGTGCTGACGCATGGTGTCGTAGAGCCGCTCATAGCTGAACCAGTCACGCGCCGGCTTGTCGCTGCGACCGAACCCGACCTGGTCGGGCACGATGCAGCGCAGCCCACCGTCCAGCAGCGGCGGCAGGACGTGGCGCCACAGGAACGACCACGTGGGTTCGCCGTGCAGCAGCACGACGGCGTGCGCGTCCGCCGGTCCCTCGTCGATCCTCGCCAGGCGCAGGTCCGTCCCGTCGTCCGCGGTCACCTGCACGTAGTGCGGCTGCCAGGGGAAGTCCGGAAGCCCGGTGAAGCGGTCGTCGGGAGTGCGAAGAGCGTCGGGCATTGCAGGTCCACGGTCGAAGACCGATCAGCCTACGACCGTCGCAACGTCAGCGGCCGGCGGGGTGCCAGACGGTCTTGGTCTCCATGTACGCGGCGCAGGCCCAAGGGGACTGGGCGTCAGGCGAGGTCCAGTCGGTCACGGCGCCGTGGGGACGCTTGACGCGCTTGAGGTTGTCGGCTGCGGCGACCTGCACGTCGACCAACAGGTCGGCGTCGGCGATCCCGGTGGCGTCGATCGCGTCGACGTCACGGTGACCGGCAAGCCACGGCAGCAGGTCCGCCTGCTTGCCCGTCAGGACGTTGGCGACACCGCCGGGCACGTCGGAGGTCGCGAACACCTCGGCGAGGTCGATCGAGACCAGGGGGAAGCTCTGCGACGCCAGGAGCACGGCGACGTTGCCGCCAGCCAGCACCGGCGCGAGCACGGACGTCAGGCCCAACAGGGGAGCGGCGTCCGGGGCGACCACACCGACGACACCCATGGGTTCGGGGTGCGAGACGTTGAGGAACGGTCCCGCGACGGGGTTGCGGGATCCGAGGATCGTCGACAGCTTGTCCGTCCACCCGGCGTACCAGACCCAGCGGTCGATCGAGGCGTCCACCTCGACCTCGGGGTCGAGCGCGTCGGGACCGGCCACGGCCGCGAGGGCGTCGACGAACTGGCCGCGCCGCCCTTCGAGGACCTCGGCGACCCGGTAGAGGACCTGTCCGCGGTTGTAGGCCGTGCGACCGGCCCAGCCACCTGCGGCGCTGCGCGCGGCCTTGACGGCGTCACGCAGGTCCTTGCGCGAGGCCTGGGAGGCCTGCGCCAGCACGTTGCCGTCCTTGTCGTGCACGGCCATGGTGTATCCCGACTCGGAGCGTGGGAAGGCGCCGCCGATGTAGAGCTTGTAGGTCTTCTTGACCGTCAGTCGCTGGGTCATGCCGCACCCCCCGGGGCAACAAGGTTGACGTAGCCCTCGAGGCCGGGGATGCCGCCCTCGCGGCCGTAGCCGGACTCCTGGTAGCCACCGAAGGGTGACGTGGGGTCGAACTGGTTGAAGGTGTTGGCCCACACGACGCCGGCACGCAGGCGGTCCGCCATCCAGAGGATGCGCGAGCCCTTCTCCGTCCAGACGCCGGCGGAGAGGCCGTACGCGGAGTCGTTGGCCTTTGCGACGGCCTCCTCGGCGGTGCGGAAGGTCATCACGGACAGCACGGGGCCGAAGACTTCTTCGCGGGCGATGCGATGCGAGGCCCCGACGCCGGTGAACACCGTCGGCCGGAACCAGAAGCCGTTGCCCGGCAGGTCGCACGACGGCTGGTGGATGGTCGCGCCCTCGTCGACACCGGCCTGGACCATGGCCTCGATGCGAGCCAGCTGCTCCGCGGAGTTGATCGCCCCGACGTCGGTGTTCTTGTCCAGGGGGTCGCCGACGCGCAGCGTCTCCATGCGACGCGTCAGCTTGTCCATGAGCACGTCGTGGATGGGCTCCTGCACCAGCAGGCGCGAGCCGGCGCAGCAGACGTGGCCCTGGTTGAAGAAGATGCCGTCGATGATGCCCTCGACGACCTGGTCCAGCGGGGCGTCCTCGAAGACGATGTGGGCGCCCTTGCCGCCGAGTTCCAGCGTGAGGCGCTTGTCGGTGCCAGCAGCCGACCGGGCAATCTGCTTGCCCACGGCGGTCGAGCCGGTGAAGGCGACCTTCTGCACGCCCGGGTGCTCGACCAGCGCCTGGCCGGTGGCCCCGGCGCCGGTGATGATGTTCACCACGCCTGGCGGGAAGTCGCACTCGGCGATGATCTCCGCGAGCACCAGCGCGGACAGTGAGGTGGTCTCTGCGGGCTTCAGCACGACGGTGTTTCCGGTGGCCAGCGCAGGCGCCAGCTTCCACGCCGCCATGAGCAGCGGGAAGTTCCACGGGATGATCTGGGCGGCGACACCGAGCGGACGGGTGGCGCGACCCTGGAACGCGTACTCCAGCTTGTCGGCCCAACCCGCGTGGTGGAAGAAGTGGCTGGCGACCAACGGCAGGTCGATGTCGCGGGACTCGCGGATCGGCTTGCCGCCGTCCATCGTCTCCAGGATCGCCAGCTCACGGCTGCGTTCCTGGACGGCCCGCGCGAGGCGGTAGAGGTACTTGGCGCGCTCCGCGCCGGGCATCGTGCCCCAGACGTTCTCGAACGCGTCGTGGGCGACGTGGACGGCCTTGTCGACGTCGTCGGCCGTGGCCTCGGCGACCTCGCCGAGGGTTTCCTCGGTGGCCGGGTTGATCGAGGGGAACCAGCCGTCCTCGACGGGCTTGACCCACTCGCCCCCGATGAACAGGCCCTTGCGGTCCGGCACGGTGACGATGGCGGTGGACTCCGGCGCGGGCGCGTAGTCCAGGAGCTTCGGCGTCTCTTCGGTCATGGTGTGGTCCTCCCGGTCAGGCGACGGTGACGTCGCGGCGACCGGCATAGGTGCCGTCGCGCAGCTTGCGGCGTTGGAGCAGGACGTCGTCCAGCAGGCTGGACGCGCCAAGGCGATAGAGGTCGGGAGTGAGCCAGGACTCGCCCAGTGTCTCACCGACGATGACGGCGTAGTGCCAGGCGTCCTTGGCCGTCCGGATGCCGCCTGCGAGCTTGAGGCCAGACTTCCAGCCGGTGCGCAGGTACTCGTCGCGGATGGCCTCGGACATGCACAGCGCCGTGGCGTGGGTCGAGGCCGGCGAGATCTTGCCGGTCGAGGTCTTGATGAACTCCGCGCCCGAGGCGATGGCCAGCGCCGAGGCGCGACGCACGTTGTCCCACGAGCCCAGTTCGCCGGTCTCCAGGATGACCTTCAGGTGAGCTGAGCCGCAGGCTTCCTTCGCGGCGACGATCTCGTCGAAGCAGCGCTGGAGGTCGCCGGCCAGGAACGCCCCGCGGTTGAGCACGATGTCGATCTCGTCGGCGCCCATCTCCACGGCGGCCCGGATGTCCGCCAACTGCACCTCGAAGGAGGACAGGCCGGCGGGGAAGGAGCCGGCGACCGACGCCACGTTCACGCCGGTGCCCTTGACGACCTCGAGCGCGTCGGGGACGCGGGCGGGATAGACGCACACGGCGGCGACGGAGGGGACGGTCGGGTCGGTCGGGTCCGGATGCACGGCCTTGGCCGCCAGGGACCGGACCTTGCCAGGGGTGTCGTTGCCCTCCAGCGTCGTCAGGTCGATGCACCGGATCGACAGATCCAGGAAGGCCTGCTTCGACGCCTTCTTGATCGATCGGGTCTTGAGCCGAGCGGCACGGCGCTCGAGGTTGACCTCGTCGACCGGGGGCGCGGCGTCGACCGCCTCACGCCAGGAGGTCGGGGTGATGCCGGTGTTCAGGGAAGTCATGCAGTGGGCTCCTCGCGGAGGGCGGCCCAGCCGGGCCGGATGCCGTCGTCGACGAGCCGACGGCGGGCCGACGCGGGAA
>CBDTZE010000199.1:0-4709 GCA_965364815.1 uncultured Nitriliruptoria bacterium
ACGGTGATCGCCTCACAGCGACCGTCGTCGAGATCCACGTGCGCCGTCTGGCCCCGCCGGTAGACGACGGGGTATCGGTCGTTGGGCACCAACAACCTCGTGGCCGTGAAGACGACGCCGGCCGCGAGCATCGCACCGACGACGACATCGCTGCTGTGGTCAAGGCCCAGCAGGACGCGCGACAGGCCGACGAGGGCAATGAGTCCTCCCACGCCCGCGGTCGCAAGGCGACGCCAGCGGCCGTCGGGAACAAGGGCACGCACCAGGCCGACCAGGGTGACCGTCAAGGCGACGATCGGCAGCGAGGGGTGGGAGAAACCCTCCCAGTCGCCGATGATCTCGACCATTGGGCGGGGCCGCTGGATCAGCGCGTCGAGGCCAAGGGCCAGCCATTCGGACACCAGGATCGAACCGATGAAGACCAGCAGCACACGGATGCGCCGAACCGCAATGAGCGTCACGATGACACCCCAACGCGGAACGCGCAGGACCCATTCATCGCTCAACCAGTCGAGACCTCGGGCCACCTGGACCACCACGTCACTGCGCTGACCGGCGACGCCACGGCTGATGGCTTCGTCGGTCGCAACGATCCATCCAGACTCTGCGTACCAGAACACGACCAAGGAGACGATGACCGCAACCGCCGCTACGACCGTCCATCGCAGGGCCTTGAGCCGCTGGTGCCGCGGGAGCGGTGGGGCCTCGCCTGTCGGTCGACGGCGGCGCCCGCCTTCGCGACTGGGCTGTTCTGCGACCTCGCCGAGGTCGCGTGCTGGGGTGGCCTCGGCAGTGCTCATGCCTCCGCCCCGACCGGCTGACGATCATCGGTCTCGGGCTCGTCCTCGCCCTCGTCTTCGCGCCAGTCCGACTTGCGGTTCCAGATCGCGTAGGTGATCGCGCCCAGCGGGATCGGCAGGACGTACGTCAGTGTCCGGAAGACCAGCACGGCGGCGAGGGCGGTGTTCTTGTCGGCCCCGAACTGGGTGAACGCCCCCACGTAGCCCAGCTCGATGAGGCCGACGCCGCCGGGGGTGATGGGAATCGCCGTGATGAGGCGCGCGAAGGCGTAGCCGGCAAGGACCTCGATCCACGACAACGTGTCGGCTTCGACGCCCAGGACGCGCAGGGTGACCAGCAGCACGAGGTACAGCGACAGGTGCCCCACGATGGCCGTCCCGGTGAGCCAGTGCCACCGCGATTCCGTCAACTCGCGGCTGTCCTCACGGAAGTCCGCAGCCTTGTCGTCCCAGCCACTGACGGCCTCCTTCCGCACGACCTTCCGGGCGACGTTGACCGCCTTCTGGATCCACGTCCCGACCGTGCGAGCGGCGGACTCACTGCGCAGGAGAGCGACGAGGCCGACGATCGAGGCGATCAGCACGGCGACGCCGATGCCGGCGCCCACGACCAGTCGGCTGCTGCTCTCGCCGGTGGCCACCAACAGCGCCAGCGCCACGACGGGCAAACCCAGCTTGACGAAGTTGTTCCAGATACCCGAGATGATCACGTACCGCCCGACGTCACCGGCGCTGAAGCCCCACGAGCGCAGGATCGCCGTGGAGACGCCGACGCCCACGCCGCCACCTGCCGGCACGGTGTTGGCCACGGCGGTCGAGGACAGGTTCATCACGGCGGCCTGGTTGAACTTCAGCCCCGGCAGGGCGGCCATTGCGACCCACCAGTACGTCACCTGGTTCCACAGCGTGATGGCCAGAAGCCCGGCCAAGGACAGGGCACCGAGGCCCCGGATGGTCTTCCAGACCTCTTGCAGGTCGGCCATCTTCGGGATGATGACGAGGAAGACCCCGGCCACGACGGCCAGGGCAAGCCCCCAGGCCAGCCACTTGCGAGTGCGGTCGGACATGGTCCTGTCCCAGGCGTTGGGCGGTCCCGACGGGACCGCGGACGGACTACGAATTCCCCGACGCGGGCAGTCTCAAACGGAGCACCCGGAAAAGCCGCGACTTCGGAGCCTGTGTGTCCACCACCGCGATGCCCCACGCCACCGACCTCCCCGACGAGTCCCCGTCGAGCGGGCAAGCTCGTGGCACCGCCGACGCCTCCCTTCGCCAGCCTCGGCGCCGCCATGTCTCCGATCTGGTCCGGGTGGTGCTCGGGCTCTCGCTCCTCGCCGTCGCGTCCCTCCCGGTGCGACCCGACGCCATTGGTCGGATGGAGACCGGCGCCTTCGATCTGATCAACGGGCTGCCGGACTTCCTCTACCCGATCCTGTGGGGGCCGATGCAGCTCGGGTCCCTGATGGCCGTGCCGATCGTCGCCATCCCGGCATTGCTCCTGCGTCGCCGGCGCCTTGCGGTCGATGCTGCAGTCACCGGAACGCTGGCATGGACGATCGCCAAGGTCGTGAAGGACGGGTTCGGCCGGCCGCGCCCCGGCGGCTTGCTCGACCAGGTCGTGTTCCGCGGTGGCGAGCCGACGGGCATGGGTTTCGTCTCTGGCCACACCGCAGTTTCCTTCGCACTCGCCACCGCCGCCGTGTTGCACCTTCCTCGACGGTGGCGTGGACCCGTCTTCGGCCTCGCAGCACTGGTCGGGATCGCGCGGATCTTCGTCGGCGCGCATCTCCCCCTTGACGTTGTCGGCGGCGCCGCGCTTGGTTGGGCCATCAGCTCGGCGTACCGATGGGGTGTGGGCGCCCCGACCGGACGACCGTCGACGGATCGCCTTGGCGAGGCACTGCGACTGATGGGGCTCGACGTCGCGACGATCGAGCCGCTCCCCAATGCTGCGGGCTCGTCAGCCCCCTACCGGGTCGTCGTCGGCGACCGTGACGAGACCCTCTTCGTGAAGGTCGTCTCCGACCGGCCGCAGGACCGCGACGCCCTGCATCGCTGGTGGCTGCGAGCGACTGGCCAGCACGGCGCCTCACAGCGCTTCGGCTCGCCGCTGCTCCAGGCGACCCACGAAGCCGCCATGACCTGGGGCGCTCGCGACGCGGGCATGCGAGCACCGCGACCGGTCCTCAGCGAGCGGTTCGACGGTGGCTCGGGCGTGCTGGTGACGACCTGGAGCGAAGGCTCCCCGATCACCTCTCTGCACGACATCGCCCAGAATGCCGTCGACGACGCCTTCCGGCAACTCGCCTGCCTGCATGGCGCCGGCATGGCCCACGGCGACCTCCGTCCCGACAACCTGTTGCTGCACGAGGACGCGATCACGTTCGTCGACTTCGGTGACGGCCACCTTGTCTCATCGCCCGAACTGCGTCGCCAGGACGTCCGCGACCTGCTGGTGGCGATGGCCGACCGGGGCGAACCTGGAGACGTCCTGCGACTGGCGTCCAAGCACCTGGGCGTGGACGCCGTGTCGGCCGCACTGCGCGACGACAAGGCGTCCCAGCGAGCACGGGAACTCCGCAGCTTCCTGGCCTGATCACTCGCTCCGGTGATCGTCGCGCGTCGGTGCGTCCCGGACGTCCTCGTCCAACAGCGCCGCGTACGAGATTTCGACATCGGAGAAGCGTGCTCGGACGGCGTCGGCGACCTTGTCGACGTCCTCCCAGCGAACGTCCGTGTCCAGGGCCATCTGCCTGGCGGCGGATCCCTCGACGAGGTTGGACGTCGACACGCCCAGGAGGCGAACCTGGGCACGTTCCAGTCGCAGGGAGTGCAGCAGTTCTCGCGACAACGCGACGAGGTCGTGGGTCCGATCCGTCGCGGTGGCCGAGGTCGTGGATCGCGTGATGGTCTCGAACGACGCGAAGCGGACCTTGAGGGTGATCGTCCTCGCCGCCAAGCCGGAGGTGCGCAGGCGATGGCCGACCTTCTCCGCCAGGGCCAGCAGTCGTCGTTCGAGGACCTCGGGGTCGTCGACGTCCTCCTCCCAGGTCTGCTCCGCGGAGACGGACCGCGCCGACTCCTGCGTCGTCACACTGCGCAGATCGTGGCCGGTCGCGAGGCGATACAGGTGGCTGCCCACGGCCTCACCGACGACCCGTTCGAGCGTCCGTCGGTCGGCATCGGCGATCTGGCCGATGGTGCGGAAGCCGTACCGCTCCAACTTCTCCACGGTCTTCGGGCCGGCTCCCCAAAGGGCGCCGATCGGCAGTGGCCGCAGGCGCTCCAGCACTTCGTCCTGCCGCCAATGTGCGATGCCGTCCGGCTTGGCACGCGCCGACAGCAACTTCGCCACGAACTTCGTCGGGCCGATCCCGATCGAGCAGGGCAGGTCGAGGTCGTCGCGGATGCGGGTGCGGATCGACTCGGCGATGGTCTGGGGCGGACCGAGCAGGCGCACCGCTCCCCCGACGTCGAGGAAGGCCTCGTCGAGGGACAACGGTTCGACCAACGGCGTGTGATCCCGGAAGATCGCCATGACGGCTTCGGATGCCTCGCGGTAGGCGTCGAATCTCGAACCGACGATCACCAGGTCCCGGCACAGGCGCCTGGCCCGGACCATCGGCATGGCGCTGTGGATCCCGTACCGCCGGGCCTCGTAGCTGGCTGCCGCGACCACTCCCCGATTGCCCGCACCGCCGACGACCACGGGCCGCCCCCGTAGAGAGGGGTCGTCCCGCTGCTCGACGGAGGCGAAGAAGGCATCCATGTCCGCATGGAGGATCGGCTCATCGGGCCGCTGCGGGGCGGTGCTCGTGCTCCCCATCTGGACGATCCCTCGCCGTGCGCTGGTGACGAACAGGCGTTCGGACCGTACCGGTTTCTGCGTGCCGGGGCGACGACCGCGCC
>CBDTZE010000200.1:0-4708 GCA_965364815.1 uncultured Nitriliruptoria bacterium
GCTGCGGCACCCGCGAGCGCCCGCAGGACGAACCCACTGGCGACGATGGCCAACTCCAGGACCGCGACGTGCTTGAGGCCCAGCGAGTACGCGGTCGTCGCGGCGACGTAGATCCCGACGATGACGGTGAGGTCGTCAAGCCCGACCATGGCCGGCAGCCCGATGGCCAGGACCAGCAGGATCACTCCCGCGGCCGTCGCGGCCTCGATCGACACCTGGCCGGAGGCGATGGGGCGATGGCGCTTGACCGGGTGCACGGCGTCGACGTGGCGGTCACGCACGTCGTTGAGGAGGTAGGTCCCGGACGCCGCCAGCGACATCGCCACGAACGCGACCACGACCTGCCAGACGACCTCGGTGGTGACGGTCAGACCGGCGGCCACCGGAGCGGCCACGACCAGGATGTTCTTGATCCAGTGCCGAGGCCGGGCGGCAGCCAGCAGCCCGGCGGCCATGCCGCCGGTGTGCGCCGCAGGGATGTCCGTCATCGCGGCAACAGCCGGACCAGCGGCCGCGGCAGGACCTGGAAGATGCGGCTCACGGTGCTGATGGCTGACGAGGTGTGGACCACCGTCGCGTGCCCGTCCAGCCCGGCGAGGGTGGCCCGGGCGACATCGCCGGTGTCCTGCGCCAGCGGCGCCTCGTCCATGCCCGCGGTCATCGGCGACCGAACGAACCCGGGACGGACGACCAGGCAGCGCGCCCCGGCCGGTCGCAGGGTGTCGTCCAGCCCACGACAGAGTGCGTCCAGCCCGGCCTTGGAGGAGCCGTAGACGAAGTTGACGCGGCGCGGCTGCACGCCAGCGATCGACGACAGGACGACCAGCGCCCCGTGTCCCTGCGTGCGCAGGTGCTTGGCCACGTGCAACGCGATCGAGGCAGCGCCCCGGAAGTTCGTGTCGAGGATGTGCAGGGCGTGCGCCGGGTCGTCCTCGGCGAGGCCCTGGTTGCCGTGCACGCCGCCCGCGAGGACGATGACGTCGAGGTCCCCGTGCTCCTTGACGACGCCGGCGAGGAAGTCCCCATGGGCCTCGACCTCGGTGAGGTCGAAGGCGACGGTGTGGACCTTGGCCTGGGCGCGTTCGAGAACGGCGGTCTGGTCGACGAGGTCGTCGGGGCGCCGGGCAGCGAGGATGACCTCGCGCGCCCCACGCTGGCGGACCAGTGCCTCGGCGATCGCGACGCCGATGGCCGACCCGCCCCCGAGAACGAGCACGCGCTCCACGCGGCCGAAAGCGTCCTTCACCGTCAACTCCGTTGGTCGTCAGCGGCCGCCTCGCGACCACCACCGAGGGTAGACCTCGCGGCGGTCAGAGCCGGTCAGAGGCAGCCGGCACGAACCTCGAACGGATGGGACGTCGGCGGCTGGAGCACGTCGTCAGCCCGCACGACACGCATGCGGGTGATCGCCGAGGACGAGCCCTGCAGCGCCCAGCGGACGTCGTCCGGGGCGTCGAGGAGCATCGGCTCGAACGCGAAGGCGGGGAGCCAGCGCCAGGAGATCGTCCGGCCGTCGGCGAGGTCTGCCTCGACGCGGACTTCGGGCGGGACCCACGCCAAGGTCCGCAGCGCCGCCCCGATCCCGGTGGGCTCGTAGCCCAGGGAGAAGACGGTCAAACGGTCACCGCAGACGGGGCGCGGGCGATCGAACCACTGCCCGAGGACCATCGGTGAGCGCACTTCGATGTCCATCGGCCCCAGCGCATCGCAGCGCGGCGAGGCGCGCCGGGTCAGCACCGACCAGCGCCCCGACGCGATGGGCGAGTCGCCACCGTCGGCCGGGACGGCCTGAACCACCTGGTCGAGGTCGTAGTTGCACGCCAGCGCCAGCAGGTGACGGGGCGGGTCCCACGCGGGGTTGCGCCCGTCGATCATCTTGGGCAGGCGTAGGACCACGTCGGGCCCGTCCGGCCCCGCGAGGTGCGCCGCGTTGAGCCGGTCGAGGTGGGGCGTGTACGCCGAGTACGACTGGAACACGGGCGGCGGCGACCAGTCCTCGTCCCGCCCGAGCGCCCAGACCAGCGCCGCATCCCAGGGATCGACGTGGATGGTCCCGGCAGGCAGCTCGACCGCCGGCGTCCGTCCCTCGACGTCACCCAGGGCGCCCAGCCCGTAGGCGTTCAGCAGCTCGAAGCGAGGGTCGCCGTCGTCGCTGGACACCAGCGACACGAGGTCCGCGGCCGCGTCGGCGGCGTGTCCGGGCGTGATCCACGCGTCGGCAACGCCGCGCAGCACCATGACCATGGACGCCACGGCGACGACCGGCACCGCCCAGACGGCGAACGATGCTCTGCGGAGACGGTGCTCGTGGGGAGCCCCCAGCGCCACGACACGCCCCGTGGGCCAGGTCGCCATCGCCAGCACGACCATCGCCCCGACGGCTGGGAGGAGGTGCCCAGGGCCCTCTCGCGTGAAGCCGTACTTGAGCCGGGTGAACGCGAACGCCACCAGCACGGCCGCAGCCACCCACTCCCCTGCCTTGAACGTCGCCTGGCGCAGGCGGAGCGCCACACCGACCCCGACCAGCCCTGCGGCGAGGAAGAAGGCCAGCAGGTGCCACAGTGTCGCCGGGTGGGCGTTGTGCATGCCGGCGGCGAAGCCTGCCGTCAGTTCGATGCCGTTGCGGACGTAGTCGACCAGGCCGCCGACGCTGAAGCCGGTGAGGAACCCACCCAGCAACAGCACGATCGGGGCGGCCGCGGCCCACGCGATCAGCGTCCACCACAGCCGTTCGCGCCGGCGGACGATGAGCGACAGCGCCAGCCAGCCGCCCCAGAGCAGCAGGCCCGTGAACCCGGACGACACCTTGGCGAGGAAGAGCACGACCCCAACCAGCAGTCCCGCCCCGCCATGCCACCACGCCAGTTCGGAGCGCCGTGCGAGGGCCGTCAGCAGCAGCGCCGCGAAGACGACCAGCAGTTCGGGATCAGCGCCCCGCCCGAACGGGACCAGGAGCAGCGGCACGAGGACGAGGGTCAGGACGGCCCCGTACACCCGACCGAGGAGCCGGACGGCGTGGTGGGCGACGATGGCCGCTGTTCCACTCATGACGAAAGCGCGGACCAGCATCCCGGGGACGTAGGCGCCGTGGTCGATGAGGATCGGCCGGCTGAGCGTCCCCAGCGGCCCGAACGTGAAGGCGATGTCCTCGCCGAGGTGCAGCCCCGCGTCTCCGGCCAGGTGCAGGCCGAGGATCCACGACGGGTCGAGCCCGGCGACGGGGCGCAGCCCTTGGGCCGGCCACCCCAGCACGGTCGCCCCCAGGGCGAGCAGGACCACGAAGGCCCACCCCGGAACGCGTCCGGTGTGGGCCTTCGAAGAGGTCGAGGTGGTGGTGTCCGTCACCCGGCGCACGTTACGCGCGCTGGACGGTCCAACCTCGGATCAGGTCAGGGCATCGCCACCGGCCCGGTGGGCGGGGCGTTGACGGTCAGGCGGAACGTGCTTTCTCCGCCCTGCTGGTAGAGGACCGTCAGGGTGTCGTTGGAGCCTGCGTCGTTCGACAGGGCGGCCTCGAAGGCCGCAATGCCCTCGTTCGTGGCCGCGTCGCCGTCGATGTCGAAGATGTCGCCACCGTCGTAGGGCACGCGCAGGTCTGCGTTGTGGATGTCGACGTAGTCGCCGCTCAGCGAGAACCCGACGATCGACTGGGCCGACGTCGTCTGGAAGAACGCCGCCGGCTCACCGAGCCAGTGGATGACAAGCGTCGTGCCGCCGGTCGGCGACTTGGCAGCGAGATCCTGGTCGGCCGGGCTGAACCCGTTGGACGGCAGGTCGTTGTCGACGGTTGCCGAGAACGTCCAGTCGCCGGTCGTTGCCGGCCCGGTGACGGTGACCGTCGCGATGCCGTTGGCGCCGGTGACGACGTCAATCGGGGTGGCCGAGATGGCCCGGGAGAACCGCACCGGCACGTTGCCGGCCGGCTTGCCGTAGACGTCGGTGACGAACGCCTCCATCGACATCGTGGTCGACACGCGAGCCCCGGTGACGTCGAGCTTGTTGGGGTTGTTGCTGCCCAGGAACTTGAAGGTCGCGACGTCGACCTTGCCCGGCGAGGCGTCGAGGAAGGTCATCGTGAAGTCGGGGTTCGTGACGACGGAGTCGTCGGTGAGCCCGTTACCGTTCTGGTCCCAGGTGCCGTGGAACCGGTCGTTGGTCCGGTCTCCGCCGTCGTCCTTGACGCCGTCACTGTCGGTGTCGGTGCCGTTGTCGGGCTGTGGGTCTGGCGAGCCGTTGACGAACCACGCCGCAGCGCCGTTGGCGTCGGTGAGGAGCGTCTGGGTGGCGAAGCGGAGCTCGCTGCCGTTGCACGGGAACGTGGTCGACGGTGTGCCGGTGCACGTGTGCTTCCGGAAGAGCTCGGCGATGACCTTCATGCCCTCGGCCTTGACCGGCTTCCCGGCAGCGTCCACCAGTTGGTAGGTGACCGTGTGGCCGGTGTTGTACTTCAGGGTGTCGCGCGGGCTGGCCACGGAGGACACGGTGATGCCGGTGGGAACACCGTTGAACGTGAGGGTCTGCTTGGCGCTGGCCTCGGTGGTGCCCTTGACGTCCTTGTAGACGACCGTGAGGTCGCCGGTGATCGCGTAGACGTCGTAGGTGTCGCCCGAGGTCGCGGTGGTCATGATGCTGGCCGTGGCCTTGCCGCTGCTGTTGGTCGACGGGTCGGCGGAGTCGATCTGGGCCGGCTGGCTGCCGGTGCCGTAGC
>CBDTZE010000201.1:0-4697 GCA_965364815.1 uncultured Nitriliruptoria bacterium
TCGCGAAGGCAGCGACGAGCACGCCGCCGGCGAGGAGGGCACCGGCGGCCCGGAAGCGGAGTTTCACCGCCCGAAGTCGACCGGCGTCACGAGCGGACCGTGGTGCACACGCCCCACGTGGTCAGCGACGAAGCGATCCATCGGCGGCACCCCCGTGCCGACGTCGGTTCCGCCAGCCAGCCAGACGGCGGCGGCGATGCCGGCGGTCATCAGGCCGGCGCTGGCCGCAGCGGTCACGGTCCGGCGGCGGCGCACCGACGCGGCCTCAGCGGAGAGGATCGCGTCTCGGAAGATCGTGGCGGGAGGCGCCCCGACCGCCGGAAGGGACCGCAGCGCCGAACGCATGGTCCGCAGGGCATCGAGCTCGCCGGTGCAGCGATCGCAGGTCGAGGCATGGCGCGTCACGACCAACGCATGGTTCTCGTCGAGCTCGTCGTCGAGGAAGGCCGACAGCTGGACGTCGTCACAGGCGTCACGCATTGTCGTCGGCTCCGTCGTTGCTGGGCGGCGTCCTGCCGACCCATTCCGAGTCCTCGAGGGCGGTGCGCAGCAGTCGCCGTCCACGGTGAATTCGGCTTCGGACCGTACCGAGGGGCCACCCGGTGGCGTCGGCGATCTCCTCGTAGGAGAGGTCCTGGATGTCGCAGAGGACCACGGCGGTCCGGAACGTCGGCGGCAGCGTCGTGAGTGCCTGCTCGATGTCGCCACGGAGCAGGCCGAGTTCGACGCGCTCGTCGGGACCCGGCGAGGTCTCGACCGGTTGGTTCCAGTCCTCGTCCGGCAGCGACTCCATGCGGATGCGGCGCTTGCGACGGACCTTGTCGAGGAACAGGTTCTTGGTGATCCGGTAGAGCCAGCCGTCGAACGTGCCCGGGCGGTACTTGTCGAGGTTGCGGTAGACCCGGACGAAGACGTCCTGGGCCAGGTCCTTGGCGTCGTCAGGGTCGCCCGTGAGTCGGTAGGCCATCGTGTAGATCTTCTGGCCGTACTGCGAGGCGACCTCCTCCCACGTGGGAACAGGGTCGACCGCGAGCATCGCCTCGAGGTCCTCGGCCGTCGGAGCGTCGTGCTCACCGGTCGAGGTGTCGTCGGGGGATTCCACTGCCACGGCGCCTGCTTCCTGGGGTGTGCCCATGTTGCGGTCGGGACCGGGGATGGGGGTCTGCACGTCGAGTTCTTCCATTGGATGTGAACACGCCATGCGGGGGCGAAAGTTCCCGTCGTGACGGTCTGACTCCACCCGTGCCCACCTTGTTGCCCCGCCTCGTTCAGTGAGCGTTCACCGCACACGACCATGGGGCGCCGTTTTCGGTAGCGTCCGACGCCACGAAGCCCGTTCCCGTCCGCGAAGTGGACCCCCTGTGCCTGTTCCCGAGGCCGTCCTGCAACTGCTCGTCTCCGACGACGTGCGGACCGCCGCGACCGGCGACGCCGGCCCCGAGGTTCTGGGGCTGCTGTCCTGGATCGCGTCCACCGTCGACACACGCGCGATGGTCGAGATCGGCTCGGCCGGCGGCTCCACCGCAGCCGCGATGATCGCCGGCCAGCGCGTCCGCGGGATCGTCACGTCGATCGACAACGACGTCGACTCGCACAAGGCCGCCCAGGCGCGCCTGAGCACCGCCGTCTCCGACGGCCGCGCTCGACTGATGCACGGCCCCGTCGTGGACGTCCTCGGACGACTCACGGACGGTGGCTACGGCCTCTGCCTGCTGCAGCACGACCCCGGCGCCTACGACGACCTGCTGGACGACGTCCTGCGACTGCTCACGCCGGGCAGCATCCTGATCGCCCGGCGCGTGCTGGACCCGGAAAAGGCCGACGACGTCGCCCCGTTCCTCCAGCGCATCGCGGAGAAGGCCGCCACCTCGACCATCGTCGACGTGGACCAGGGCCTGCTGGTGGCGACGCTGCGCTGAGTCGCGGCTGGGGCGAACCAGCCGCAGGACTCAGAAGTAGCGGATCTTCGCCGCGAACTCGGCAGCGGGTGCCAGGATCACGGCCAGGTAGAACATCCCGGTCGAGGCCTGGATGGACCGGCCACCTTCGCGGGCGAGCTTGACGTTGAATCCGGCGATCAGTGCCACCAGGGCCAGGACGCCAGCGCCCAGGATCATCGTGAACCCGCCGACGCCCAACAGTGGCGAGAACGCGAAGGCGCAGGCCTCGCGGGCCTCGGCCACCGCGTCGATGCACGGGATCGGGTTGCGCGCGGAGAAGCCGATGGAGATGAACCCGGCCACGACCGCGCCGACGTTCGCCCACGCCATCCAGACCATGTACTTGTTCGAGAGGCGCTTCTCGACGAGATACCAGTGGCCCAGGATCATGCCGTCCCAGATCGCACCCATGAGGAACGCGCCCAGGACCAGCTCCAGGACACCCTGCCAGACACCGCCGGGGACGCCGCGGGTGGCGCGCAGCTGCGCGATGGGCAGGAAGGACGCCAGGCCCACCAGCAGCGAGGCAAAGCCCAGCATGCGGCCGACGAGTGCCTGCTTCGCAATCAGGGCGACGACGCTCAGCGCGGCCGCGATGGTGGTCCAGCCGACGAGGCGACGCGCCCAGGTGGCGGCGTCGATGGCCGCGGCCGTCTGCGCCGGGTCCTCGATGATCGTCGCCATGGGCGTGCCGAGGGCAGCCCAGGCACCCCACAGGGACAGTGCCAGGGTGGCCCCGAGCAGGATCTCGTAGCCGTGACGCACGTTGTTCCACGTGGGCAGGAGCCAGAGCAGGGCGATGCCGCCGACCCCGAGCTCGATGAGCACGAGGGACAGCACGGCTGCGGGAGCGTCCATGCAGCGGCCTTTCGGTGAAACGGTGGGGTGGCCGCACGAAGGCACGACCGTCGGCAAGGGTGCCAGCGCCCGGCACTCGCGTGCGAAACCGGGACGAGTGAATTGACCTTGGCGCACGAACGCGGAACGCTTGGCACTTCCCCCCTGACGGCCGCGCGGTCCTCGCACCGGTTCGTGACGTCAGCCCGGAAGGAACGTTGTTCCTTCCGACCGACGAAGGTTGTTGCCCATGGGCGCTTGTGACCCCGGCCTGCGCGAGACGCGCTGCCTGAGTGTTTCCGCTGCTGACCTCGCCTCGGCGATGGGTTCCGGCGATGTGCCCGTGCTGGGCACCCCCGCACTGCTGGCATTGGCGGAGTCCGCCTGCGTCGCCGCGATCGCCGACGACCTCCCCGAAGGTGGCACCTCGGTGGGCCAGTGGGCGGAGATCGAGCACGAGCGCGCCGTCGGCCAGGGCCACGAGGTGACCGCCGAGGCCACCCTGATCGGCCACCACGGCCGTCGCCTCGAGTTCCAGGTCATCGTCCGCGAGGGCACCGAGATCGTCGCGCGCATCCGTCACCGTCGCGTGTTGGTCGACCGCGACCGCTTCCTCGACAAGGTCGAGAAGGCCAACGTCGCCTGACACCGGCCGCCTCACAGGCCGCCTGTCTGGCTCCAAGAACCAACGAACCCCGCGCCATCGGCGCGGGGTTCGTCGTTTGGTCTGACCCGTCAGGTCACTGCGTCCGCAGCCACTCGACGAGCGTGCGCACGGGCGAGCCCGTGGCGCCCTTGGACTGGTACGGCGTCTTCTTGCCGTCGGTCCAGGCAATGCCCGCGATGTCGAGGTGCGCCCACGGGATGCCCTCGCCCACGAAGTTCGACAGGAACAGCGCCGCGGTCACGGTGCCGGCCTGGCGGGAGGGGTTGCCGATGTTGCGCAGGTCGGCGACGTCGGACTTCATCCGCTCCGCGTAGAGGTCGGAGGCCAGCGGCAGCTCCCAGAACGGCTCGGAGGCACGGTCACCCGCGTCGCGCAGGTTCTTGACGAGGGTCTCGTCGGTGCCGATGACGGCGCCGATCTGGTCGCCGAGGGCAACCACGACGGCGCCCGTCAGGGTGGCCATGTCGACGATCGCATCCGGCTTGAGCTTGGAACCGTGGACCAGTGCGTCGGCGAGGACCAGGCGGCCCTCGGCGTCCGTGTTCAGGACCTCGACGGTCTTGCCGCCAAGCATCGTGAGCACGTCGCCCGGGCGGATCGCCGTGCCCGAGGGCATGTTCTCCGCCAGCGCCAGCAGACCCGTGACCTTCACCTTGACGCCGAGCTCAGCGATGGCCTTGACCGTCGCGAGGACCGTGGCGGCGCCCGCCATGTCCATCTTCATCGTCATCATGGCGTCGCCCGGCTTGAGCGAGAGACCGCCGGAGTCGAAGGTGATGCCCTTGCCGACCAGCACGATGTGCTTCTTCGCACCGGACGGGGAGTAGGTCAGCTGGACGAGCTGCCCCGGCTCCTCGGAGCCGCGCGAGACGCCCAGGATGCCGCCGTAGCCGCCCTTGGTGAGCTCCTCGTCGCCGAGGACCTTGACCTTGATGCCCGTGCCCTTGCACTCCGCCTTGATGCGGGCGGAGAAGGCCGTGGGGCGCTTGACGTTCGGCGGGGCGTTGACGAGGTCGCGGACGAGGCAGACGGCCGCAGCGGTCGCCTCACCGGCGCTGACGCCGCGGCGGATGCTCTTGGCGTCACGGCCGGCCTCGGTGTGCAGCGACACGGCCTCGAGGATCGCGGCCTCGGCGTCGCTCTTGTGCTCGTCGAAGCGGTAGGAGCCGAGCTCGATGCCCTCGACCAGGGCCTGCGCGACGCTCTCGTCGTCGATGTCCTCGAACTCCGGGAGCTGGACACCCAGCGACGGC
>CBDTZE010000202.1:0-4619 GCA_965364815.1 uncultured Nitriliruptoria bacterium
GGGAGCCTCAAAGCGGATCTAAAGGCGAAGCCGAAGACCAAGGGCTCCCGGCGGGGCCACCTCGCCCCCCAGCCTCCCGTTCACCCAGCGGATGACCGCCCGCGCCCCAGGGTCCTCGCGTGTGCTGCTGAGGGCGGAACGTGCCGCGCGTCGAGCGTCGCCGACGCCCCGAACGCCCCGCGGTTCGCATCCCAACGCAGCGAATGCTGCCCGGGAGGCCCGCAGGGGTCAGCGTCCCGTAGGGAGCCTAAAAGCGGATCTGAGGCGAAGCCGAAGACCAAGGGCTCCCGAAGGGATGGTGACCCCGGAGCGGCCGGACCCAACCGAAAGCAATCAGCAAGTCTTCCCGTCCAACGCTTCCAGGTCGAATGCCACGGCGCTGGGGATCTGGGCGGTGGAGCCGGCGATCCAGAGTTCCACTTGCTTGGTGGTGCAGCGTTCCAGCAGCTTTGCTGTGCTGGGTGGGATGCCGGTCTTCTTGACGGCGACGATCGGGGCGTTGATGCTGGCGGCGTAGCCGGCGGAGGCGAGGCCGAGGTACCAACCGGATGCGGCGTTGGTGTTGAGGGCGACGAAGGTGCGGGGCCCGGACTTGGGGGTGACGCCCCAAAGGGTCTGGGCGATGGCGGCGGCGGTTTCGGCGCGGTCGGCGCCCCGGATGCGGCGGGCCGTGCGGACGGTCTTGGCCTTGGTGAACACGCTGTCGGACAGGGCGGCGGTGCCGCCCAGCAGGTTCACGATGGCGTCGTCGGTCGTGACGTCCTTGATGACCGTGAGGTCGGCCGGGCCGAGGTCGGCGGTGGGCACGACCAGGATCGGGAAGCGACGCGAGGCGGCGTACGCGCCGCCGGCGATGGCGTCGGCCCAGGCGGCGGTGCCGTTGGCGTTGCCGGCCGGGCCGTAGCCGCGAGCCAGCAACAACTGCTTGGCCTTGCCGAACCGGGCGACGGTCTCGCGGACGATGGCCCGGGAGGTCTCGTATCGGTTGGCGCCACGCAGGCGCTTGACGGTGGCGTCGGGGTGGTCCGCGGCGAGGGTGGTCGCGGTGGACGCCGAGATCGCGGCCTCGCCACCGAGCAGATAGATCGTGCCGCCGTCGGCCAGCACGCGGCTGACCTCGTCACGGACACGGGTGTCGAGGCTGTCCTTGGCGGTGAACAGCAGGGGACCGACGGACGTCAACGGGGCGCCGGAGAGTGCGTCGGCGAAGTTGTCGCGCCGGGCGATGACGACGATCGGGGCGCTGGCGTCGTCTGGGAAGCGCAACGCCGACATGGCCAACGCGCCAACGACCGGGTCGTCGGTGGCGAGGCGGTGGAAGGTCGCCGGGTCGCCGTCGATCGCCTCGGCGGCCGGGACGCGCTCGGGTCCGGCGTTGGGGTTGGAGCCCAGCAGGGCCACGGCGTCGATCAGGCCGGCGCCGTCCCCGGTGCCGGGGAGGTCACTGGATGCCTCGACCAGGGCGGCGCGGACCTGTGCGGGCGTGGCGCCCCGGTGCTGGGAGAGCCACAGCGTCACGAGGCCTGCCACGAACGGGGCGGCGAAGGAGGTGCCGGCCTGGAACTCGACCTGGTCCCACTCGGCGAGCACGGCCATGTCGGAGGTGCGGGTCGCGCCACCGCCACCGCCGGGGGCGACGAGGTCGGTCGCGGCATGCTGGCTGTAGGGCGCCACGACGGCCCCGTTGGGGGTCGGCCCGGTTGCTCCGACGCCGATGACCTCGGGGTAGCCGGCGGGGTAGCTGACGCGGCCGGGGGCGACGGCCTGGTCGTTGCCGGTCGCGGCGATGAGGACGACGCCTGCGGCCGCGGCGCGCTTGATCGCGTCACGCAGGACCTCCGTGTCACGCGGGCCACCGAGCGACATGTTGATCACGTCCGCGTCGTGGTCCACGGCCCAGTCGAGCCCGGCCGCGATCGAGGTGTCGTTCGCGCAGTTGGCGTGGTCGAAGACCAGGACCGGCAGGATGGTGGTGGCCTCGTTGACGCCGGCCGTGTCGATCCCGTTGCCGCGGTCGGACGCCGCGATGCCGGCCACGGACGTGCCGTGCGGGCCCAGGGACGAGTCCGCCCCGATGGCGTAGAGCTCGTTGCTGTGGGTGTTGAACCCCTGGCCGACGACGCTCGCGAGGTCGCTGCGGGCCCCGTCGACGCCCTGGTCGAGGATCGCGAGGCGACCGGCTGCCCGTGGCACGGCGGTCCAGGCCTCCTGCAGCCGGGTCTGGTCGAGCGCCCACTGGGTCGGTTCCGGGTCACCGGTCGTGGTCGAGGTGAACATCGCGGGGCGTCGGGCCTCGACGCCGGGCAGCGCGTCAAGCAGGCCGACTGCGAGGTCGTCCGCCCCGGAGACGAGGAACGTGCCGGTGTCCTCGTTGACCTGGCTCACGTGCAGGCCGAGGTTGGTGGCCTCGTCGATCGCCCGGCGCAGCGCCCCGGGCGCGGAGACGGATGCGGCGTGCAGGGTGAAGTAGTCGCAGCTGAAGGGGAAGGCGATCGGCGGCATCACCGGTTCGGGGACGATGTCACCGACGCCGTCGGCGTCGAAGGTCGCGACCGCCACCAGGTACTCCAGTGGGAATGACGTGGCGAAGGCGTCGACCGGGATCTCCCCGACGGTCCGGGGGCCGCCGCGGGAGGACCCCACGGACTGCAGCGTCCCGATGCCGGTGTCGAGGACGCTCCAGTCCTCCTCGCGCCCCGACCCGTTCGTGTCGTAGACGACGAACGACGCGTCGGTGGTCTCCTGCACGACGACGAGGTTGGGGCCGCTCGGGTAGGTCTGGCCGTCGTCGATGATGAAGGCGACCGCGTCCTGCTCGCTGGTCGGCGCCGGCGTCTGCGGGCAGGTTCCCCAGACGAGGATGACCTCCTGCGCCCGGTCGTCGATGATCGAGAACTTCTTGAGGTCGAAGCGGTCGTGGTCGCCGCAGAAGTCGTAGAAGTTGTTGCCGACGAACGTCGCCTGGCCACGGCGACCTGCCGGTTCCCCGCTGGGTGGCTGGGTCGCCAACTCGGCGACGACGGTCTCCAGCGACTGGCGCAGGACGGGCTCCGTGAGGTCAATCGCTCGGGCGTCGCCGACGTTGCCGGACGGACGCGGGCCGGCGCCCTGGGCGGGCGTGACCGTCAACGAGGTGGCCACCAGGGCACCCGCGAGCAGGCCGGTGAGACGGCGAACGCGCCCCGAGGTCAGGCGACCGGGGGAACGCAGCACGGGAAGGAGGGTCACGTGAACGACCTCGGTGGGGAAGGGCGTGGAGTCACGGTACGGGCCCGCAACCTCACCGGTCGTGGTCGGTCACGATCGGGTCAGGAACTGGAACTTGCGCGAGCCTCGTGAGGTTCCGGGGCGGCGACCACACGGACGCGCAAGCCGGCGTCCTGCAGGAACTGCTTGACGATCTCGTGGCCGTCGTAGAGCACGTTGGCGACGACCTCGCGGATCCCGGAGTTCGACAGCAACTTGGCGCACTCCCAGCACGGGAAGGTCGAGGTGTAGAGGGTCGCTCCGGACCGGGCATCGGGCGTCGAGAACAGGATCGCGTTGGCCTCGGCGTGGATCGCGATGCAGTTGGCGTAGTCGAAGCCGGTCGCGGCGCCACTGGTGGAGCGAGGGCAGGCGCCCTCGTTGCAGTGGCCGTAGCCCCGTGGGCCGCCGTTGTAGCCGGTGGCGACGATGTGGCGGTCCTTGACGATGACCGCCCCGACCTGGCGCTTGGTGCAGGTCGACCGGGTCGCCGCAGCCTCGGCGAGGGTCAGGAAGTAGACGTCCCAGTCCTTGCGTGGCCCCCCGGCCGCAGCTGCGCCGAGAAAGGGTCGGGGGTCGGTCACGGCAGGCTCCGTCGAGGTCGAGATGGCGTCCGCACCAGTCTTGCAGGTGACCTCGCAAAGCGAAGAAAACGACGAGACGCTCCTGGGCGCGTGGGCGGTGGGCAAGTGTCCCCCCACGTGGGAGGGGGTCGAAGCGCCCACAGGCGCTCCTGAGGGCCAGAAATCGCATCCGCCCGTGCTAGCTTCGAGGCAACTGCGTACGCCGCCGCGTGGCTGAGGCCACTCTGGCGGCGTTTCGATCGATTCAGACTGGAATCACCACGTGGCTGACGCCCCGCAGACCCCCAAGAGCGCCTTTGGTGACTCGAACGACGACTACACGTCGAAGAACATCACGGTCCTCGAGGGCCTCGAGGCGGTCCGCAAGCGTCCCGGCATGTACATCGGATCCACGGGTCCGCGTGGTCTGCACCACCTGATCTGGGAGATCGTCGACAACTCGGTCGACGAGGCCCTCGCTGGTCGCTGTGACTCCATCCAGGTCGTGCTCACGGCCGAGGGATCGATCCGCGTCACGGACGACGGCTCGGGCATCCCGGTCGACATGCACGAAAAGGAAGGCCGCTCCGCGCTGGAGGTCGTCATGACCGTCCTGCACGCTGGCGGCAAGTTCGACTCGCAGGCCTACGCCGTCTCCGGCGGCCTGCACGGGGTCGGCATCTCCGTGGTCAACGCCCTGTCCTCGCGGGTCATCGCCGAGGTCCGCCGCGACGGCAAGCTGCACCGCCAGACGTTCCAGCGCGGCGTCCCGGACGGCCCGGTTGCCGCCGTCGGTGAGGCCACCAACAC
>CBDTZE010000203.1:0-4591 GCA_965364815.1 uncultured Nitriliruptoria bacterium
TTGCGGACGTCCCAGTCGGCACCGACGGCGAGGTAGTCCTCCTCGCGGCCGCCGACGCCGACACCGACCACCAGCCGTCCGCCGCTGAGCACGTCGATCGTGGCCAACTGCTTTGCCAGCAGGACCGGGTCGTGCAGTGCCGGGATGACCACGTTGGCGACCAACGTGACGCGCTCCGTCGCAGTCGCCGCTGCGGCCAGCGCGACCAGTGCGTCAGGGTTGTCGAAGTTGATCCGCTCCCCCAGTGCGAGGCACGACCAGGGCCCATCGTCGATCGCCCGGCACCAGTCCAGGAAGCTGGCCCGGTCCCAACCCGGCGCCATCACTGGCAGGTTCATCCCGACGTCCACGCGTGCTCCCAAGATCGAGGCAGCAACCTAAGTCGGCGGGCTCTACGGTGCGCCGATCGACGACGGAGACCCGTCATGTCCCTGCACCATGCCGCAACGCTGTTCACCGCCGGCGCCCTCCTGGCTGCATGTGGGGACGGCGTGGGATCAGGTGGGGAATGGGTGATCCCGCAGTGCGACCAGGTCCCCGTCCTCCACGCCCCGGATGCCTGGTACGACGGGTTGCGCACCTACGCCCCGAATGAGAACCCGGCCGTCGTCGATGCGGCCCGCGCCTGGGCGCGGGGACGCGACGGCTTCCAGGATCTCTGGATCGACCGGGAGCGAGGCGGAATCGTCTCGCTGGCCTTCACCGGCGATGCCGAGGCACAGCACCGGGCCGCACGGGCGGAGTTCCCGAACGAGGGCGTCGTGGTGGTGCCGGTCGACTGGACACGCCGGCAACTCGAGGACCTGCAGGAGGCGGTCACCCGTGACTTGGGCGATCGCCAGATCGCCTCCGGCCAGTCGATCACCCAGGGCGTCGTCACGATCGGCTTCGGGTTCCTGACCGACGACCATCGCGAAGCCGCCGACGCGGCCTTCGGGGGCCAGGCCGTGTGCGTGTCTGGTGCCTCCCCCGCGGACGCCCCGCCGCCGGGCGACCAACCTGCGGCCGGTGATGGCTGGACGTTGCTCGGCTCGGGCCCCAGCGGGAGGGCATGGCACACCGCCCTGGCCGCCGATCCCGACGAACTGGCCGCGCTGTGGCAGGACGCCGGCCTTGCTGGCACAGCCCCGGCCGTCGACTTCGAAACCCACGTGGTCGTCTGGTTCGGCATGGCGGTGTCCGGGTCGTGCCGCGACATCCGCCTCGACGACGTCGTCTTCGACATCGACGGCCGCGTCGTGCACCCGGACACGGTCGTACTGACTGACGCTGCGGGCTGCACAAGCGATGCGAACCCCCACGCTTTCGTGGTCGCGATCCAGCGACACCGACTCCCGGCCGCGCCCTTCACGATCCTGCTGCAGGCGCAACCCGTGGGCAGCGGTGACGAGGCCACGACCGTGACCGACGAGGACCTGCGCTGACGATGCGTCGCCTCAGCGACCCATCTCGCCCTTCTCGGCATTGACCCACATCGTGACATCGGGGCGGCCACCCATGAGCGGGCCGGCGACGCCGTAGAACTCGGCCATGTGGGGCGACTTCATGTGAGCCTGCAGGGCATCCATGTCCTCGTACATCTCGTGGAAGACCATGGTGTCCGGGTCCGAGACGTCGAACGAGTAGATGCAGCCGTGGCAGCCGGCCTCTTCGCGCGTCTCGGCGGCCATCGTCGTGGCTGCCTCGGCGATCGCGGCGTGGGCGCCTTCGTTGACGCGGGCCGTGCCGGTGATGACGATCATGAGGGTTCCTGAGTTCTTGAAGATTTCACGCGACCCTAGGCAGACCGCTCAGACGTCGCAGACGCCGTCCACGCAGGCCTCGGCGTCCGGGTCGCCTTCGACCATCGTGAGCGGGCTGGGGTTGGCCTCGGCCCACGCGGTCTGCAGGACCTGCACCAGAGCAGGCGCCGGCTGCGCCCCGGAGACGCCGTACTTCTGGTCGACGACGTAGAACGGGACGCCGCGGATTCCGTACTCCATGGCCTTGGCCTGGTCCTGGCGGACCTGCGCCCCGTAGGCGTCACCCACCAGCACCTCCTTGGCCTCGACCTCGTCCAACCCGGCCTCGACCGCGATGGCCTGCAGGACCTCGACGTCGGCGATGGCTCGGCCCTCGGTCAGGTAGGCGGTGAACAGCCGCTCCTTGAGTTCATGCTGCAGGCCGCGGTCCTTGGCGAGGTGCAGGAGGCGGTGCGCGTCGAACGTGTTGCCGGGTCGGGCCACGTCGAAGTTGAACTCGAGCCCCTCCTGCGCCGCCGTCTGGGTCATGTTGTCCATCATGCCCTGGGCCTGCGCGAGGTCCGTCCCGTACTTGTGGGCGAGGTGCTCGGCCAGGCCCTCGGTCATGACCTTCGGGGCGTTGGTGTCCAGCTCGAAGCTGCGCCACACCACCTCGACATCATCGGCGTGCTCGAACGACGCCATTGCCTGCTCGAAACGGGCCTTGCCGATGGCGCACCAAGGGCAGACGATGTCGGACCAGATCTCGACGAGCACTTCGGACTCCTTGCATGGGTGGGTCTCGGTGACAACGCCACGAACCGCCGGGACACTTCCCGCTGTCCGCACGGTGCTCATCGGACATCGGGTCAGGCGCGGGTCCGTAGATGGGCCTGCAGCACGCCCGCCGCCTCCTGCGCCCCGTCGACGGTGATCACCAGGTCCGGCTTGCCCTCGCGCTCGATGTGCAGGCCAGGGCCGCTGCGGATCGTGATGGCACGAACGCCCGGCTTGATCCGATAGCCCCACCCGCCGTAGGCCATCGGCTCCACTTGCTCGGCACGGACGGACGTGATCTGTTCCAGCGGGACACGAGTGCGCAGCAGACCGAACGGCCCGCCGCGAACACGAACGCCGGCCGCCCCGATCGAGACGCGCACGCGCAGGAGGCTCAGCGCAGCGATGGCCGCGCCCAAGGCCGTGACGGCCGCGAACGCGTCGCCGGCGACGGCCATCCATGCAGCGAAGCCGATCATCACGGCCGGGAGGAGAAGGAACCAGCGTTCCGCAGAGGCGGCACCGGTCCAGACAACCGCCTCTCCCGTGTCCATCGTCAGTTCCGTGGACGCGAGGAACTCCGGGCCCGTCCCTCGACCGTCGGGCCCCAGCCGCCAACCCAGGGCAGCGACGCCGAGACCGATCACGGCGGCCGCCGCCAGCGTGGCCGACGGGAACGAAACGTCGACACCGTCGGTCCCCCTGTTGGCCAGCAACGTGCCAATGTGCAGCACGGCAAGGAAGGCCGCGAGCCCCGTCCCGGCGGCCGTCAGGGTCCGCGCCTCCACCCTGCCCGGCATCCGGGGGGCGGCCAGGACGAACCCCAACCCGAGTGCCAGGATCATGAGGCTGTTGATCGCGGCCAGCGTCTCAACGGCCATGAAGCCGTCGGCCGTGCTGCCGCTCCAGTGCGTCGCCAGTTGGTCCGGCAGTTCGTCCATCATGACGATCGACAGCAGCGTGACGCCGATCGCGGCAAGGACCGGGATGGCCGCGACGACCGCGAACCGGGGGCCAAGTACGGGACGCTCGTTCATCGTGCACGTTCCTTGATCAGGCCGACGAGGTTGGGCGTCGACATGCCCAGGCGGGCCGCCTCGGCGACCAACCGATCAACGAGGTCCGTCAGTGCGGCGCGGTCAACGCTGCCCACGACCGTGGCGCCCCGGCCGCGCCGAAGTTCGATCAGGCCCTCGTCGCGCAGGTCGCGATAGGCCCGCAGGACGGTGTTGACGTTGACGTCCAGTTGCTCCGCCAACTCCCGGGTGGGCGGGAGTCGCGAGCCGACGCTGACTTCGCCTCGACCAACCGCGAGCCGCACGGCAGAGGCGATTCGCTCGTGGAGCGGACCGTCGTCGGGGGGGAGGCGTAGCAGCATGATTGCGACATTATCACTATCGCAATAGGGGCACAAGTGAGCGGTCGGCGGGGCACCTGGCGTTCGAGAGCCCCCAGAAGCGGGCAGAACTGCCTCACCCCGTACTTTTGGGGTCCTCCCTGTTTCCGTCGTCGCGTCCGGCCCATTTCGTGGCCATGCCGACGATCGG
Organism: uncultured Nitriliruptoria bacterium; assembly: GCA_965364815.1. GTDB lineage: Bacteria > Actinomycetota > Nitriliruptoria > Nitriliruptorales > Nitriliruptoraceae > CBDTZE01. Next base: position 4,046 of record CBDTZE010000203.1, read on the forward strand.
AACTTCCCTCGACCGTCCAAGGACGATCCCACCATGCCCTCCACGTTGACCTCGCCCACCCTCACCGCAGCCACCCTGCGCCCCGCCGAGCGCCGTGACATCAACGACATCCTCCTGGCGAACAACGCGGAGCTCCCCGCCGTCAGCCTCCTCGACGCCCCCAAGGCCGAGATGCTGATCGATCTGGCGGACACCGCCCTGGTCGCCGAGGTCGACGGTGTCTTCGCCGGCTTCATCTTCGCCCTGCCCGGCGGCATCGACGACTTCGACGCCATGAACTACCGGTGGTTCGAGGAAAACCTCGACGACTACCTCTACGTCGAGCGCATCGTCGTTGCCGAGGGCAACCAGGGTCGCGGCATCGGCCGGGCCTTCTACGACCACCTCATCGATGTCTCCGACCGCGGCCACCTCGTCAGCGAGGTCAACACGAACCCGCGCAACGACGCCAGCCTCGCGTTCCACGACCGCTTCGGGTTCGAGTCCATCGGCGAACTCACGTACGGCGACGACATCACCTGCGCCAAGCTGGCCCGGGTGCTCTGA
>CBDTZE010000204.1:0-4590 GCA_965364815.1 uncultured Nitriliruptoria bacterium
CGCGGGTGATCGCTTGGACGAGGTGCCAGGACAGGCGCCCCGAGGCGAACGCCGCCCGTACGCGGGGCAACGTCGGAAGGGCGGAAGCGGCCACTTGGAACGCGCGACGCTCTGTCCGCGTGAGGTGGGAGTGGCAGGTCAGCCAGACATCGACGGACAGGCCGGAGACGGTGCGAACCTCGGCGCGATGGGCGATCATCTCCTCGACGACTTCGCAGGCTGCCAGCGACACGGCAGCGACCCGGCTGCGAAGCCGGTCGGGTGCGGAGGCGGTCGAGGTGGACATGGCCTGATTGGATCACGGGGGTGTGACACGCCGGCTTGGCCATTCAACGGGGAAATTGCGATGCCTACGACCACCTTGTCAGCAGGACGACGCCGGGCCGTCGCGCTCTTCGCGGCGGTCACGATCGCCGCGGGAGCCTCGCCCATCTCCGCGCAGTCCGACACCCGCGGCGCGGACGCGGACCCCGACCCGACCGTGCTCCGCGGCAGCTACCCGGTTGGGGACGTCCACGTCGACCGAGGGGTGGAGATCACGCGTCGGGACCGCGCCGCGATGGACGTCATCGGGATCGATGGGCGCTGGGACGCTGCTGGTGTCGTGGTCGACGTGCGCCATGCTGGGTCGATCACGCAGGCCGACGCGAACCCCGCGCTGATCCTGCGTGCCCTCGACCCCAGGGGGACCGTGCAGGCCGTCACGGTCTGGGAGCCATCGGCGAACGCCGGCTACCAGACCAGCTTCGAGTCCGCCGCAGCCTTTGCGGAGTGTGGCATCAGCGTCACCCGCGTCGCGCAGGACACGTGGCGCACCACGTATCCACCTGCGTGCCTCGAGGGAGACGTCACCACCCTCTACTTCCGCGCGTACTCCATGTACAGCCCGGACAATGGCCGCGGCTGGTCCATCCAGGCATCAGACCTGAGCGAGGACATCAACGAGTACCGCTTCCCGGTCCCCTCCCTGACCAAGCCCGGTGTGGAGCCGACGGCGCAGCCAGTCCAGTCGACCGGTGAGCCGGCGGTCGGTGCGGCCGACGAAGACCCGTCGCCGGACGTGCTCCGCTGGTCCGATCCGGCGGGAGATCTCGAGACGTCGGGTGCCGTGGACCTGCTGGCCGCCCAGGTCTCCGTGGCCGGGGGCCGACTCTCGATCCGCCTCGAAGGGGACGGGATCGAACCGCAGGCGGACTTCACGGCGTATGTGGTCGCGGCCGACGGGGGCGCCCTCAACTGGAAGACCGCCTACGGGGTCGCCGCCGACGGCACGTCCATCGGTGAAGTGACCTATCGCCTGCCCGGCGATCGCGGCCGACGCGTCTGCGACCGCCACGAGACCGTGGTCGGCGACGGCTTCATCGAGCTGCAGGTCTCCGTGCTCTGTGGTTTCGTGGGCGACGTGGTGTGGGTCTACGTCCGTGGCGAGGACGACTCCTTGCTGGGCGAGGGCTCGGCAGTGCTGGCCGCTGTCGAGCGCCCCCGGGCGACGGCTGCGGACATCGCGGCGACCTGTGACGGCAAGGCTCCACAGACCGACTTCAGCGACATCGACGGCAACGTCCACGCGCCCCGGATCCGCTGCATCTCGCATCACGGGATCACCCAGGGCAAGGCCGACGGCAGCTACGCCCCGAAGGAGACGCTCAGCCGCGGCCAGATCGCGACGTTCCTCGTCCGGACCCTGGAAGCCGCGGGTCGTGATCTCCCGGCTGCCACGACGTCCGACTGCGCCGGTTCTCCCCACGCCGACAACCTCAACCGCCTGGTCGATGCCGGGATCATGGACCGGTTCGGCTGCGAGATGGTGAGCGAGATGACGCGCTACCTGATGGCGGACGCGACGGCTCGTGCGATCGACTGGGCCATGGAGACGCCATCAACGGTCCCCGACTACTTCGCGGACGACGACCACCTCGTCCTCGCCGCGCAGGTCCGCAATCTCCTGGTCGCCCACTTCGGCGTGGTGACAGGCAAGGCGGACGGGTCCTTCGCGCCACACGACCTGTTGCCCCGCGACCAGATGGCGACGTTTCTCGCCCGGTTGTTGGCCGTCCTGAGCTGACCCCCGACCCGCCCCGCCTGGAGACCAACCATGCGCATCAACCTTATGATCGAAGGCCAGGAGTCGGTGACGTGGCCGCAGTGGCTTGCGCTCGCGGAAGCGACCCAGGGGGCTGGGCTGGAGGGGCTGTTCCGGTCCGATCACTACCAGTCAGTCCAGGGCCGCACGGAGCGGTCGAGCCTCGACGCCTGGTCGACGCTTGCGGCGCTGGGCGCCGTGACCGAGGGCATTCGTCTGGGCACGATGGTCAGCCCGACGTCGTTCCGTCACCCGAGCATCCTTGCCAAGCAGGTCGTCACGGCGGACCACACCAGTGGTGGCCGGGTGGAGCTCGGGCTCGGAGCCGGCTGGCACGACCTGGAGCACCGCACCTACGGCTTCCCGTTCCCGGAGTTGGGGGAGCGGTACGACATCTTCGAGGAACAGTTGGGGATCATCCACCGGCAGATGACCGAGGAGGCGTTCGATCACGAGGGCGGGCACTACACGCTGGAGAACTGCGAGGCCCGGCCCAAGCCCCTGCAGAGCCCGCGGGTGCCGATCATCCTGGGCGGGATGGCCGGGCCGAGGGCGTCGAGGCTCGCCGCCGCCTACGCCGATGAGTACAACACGGTCTTCCCGTCACCCGCGGCAGTCACCGAACGCAAGGCCAACATCGACCGCGCCTGCGAGGCAGCAGGGCGCGCCCCGATCACGTTCAGCATCATGACCGGATGCATCGTGGGGCGTGACGAGGCCGAGGCGGAGGACCGGGGCCGCCGACTGCAGGAGCTCAGCAACAACGACCAGCCGTTCGACGACTGGTGGGCCGGGCTGCAGGGGGAGTGGGTCACGGGCTCGATCGACCGGGCCGGCGAACGACTCCGGGAGTTCGAGGCAGCCGGCGCCAGCCGGATCTTCCTGCAGCACCAACTGCACGACGACCTGGACATGGTCGCGCTGCTGGGCGACTTGGTCTGAAGCTCAGGAGTTGACGAACAGGTCCTCGAGCTCGTCGATCGCTGCTGGGGCGGCCGTGGCCAGCGCGACGGCCCCGGCAATCGCGGCCCCGCCGGCGACCGCGTAGATCACCGCGGGCTTGGGGATGTCGTTGCGTGATGCCAAGCCCGACAGCGCGTCGACGACGTCGACCATGACGCCCAGGCCCAGCAGCACCTTGGCGCCCATGCCCGCGGGGCCAGTCGCCTTGAGCGTGCCGATGGTGGCAGCACCCAGTGCGACGTCACGGATCCCGAAGGCGCGGATCATCGGAGCAACCGCGGCGTCATCGGACGAGCGCCCGATCCAGCCCCGGGCAACCGGGCCAGGGGCAACGACGGCGGCGGCGCCGTAGGCGATCCGGCCGGCGTTGAGGGCGATGGCGATCGACGATGCGGTGTCCACGAGTTTCCTGACCTGGTCGGTGCGGCCCCACGCTACGCGACGACGGCAGGCCGAAGGTCCCGTGGAGGCGGGCGGGATGGCCCTGCCCGAATGGCCCGGCGCACCCCACCATGTTCGAAAGACCAATCGAAGGGCGGGGCCGTGGTGATCACCAGCATGCGTGCAGGACGGACGGGGCGACGTGTCGTCGCGCTGGCCGTCGGGGCGATGTTCCTGTCAGCGTGTGACACCGGATCGGCCAGTTCCCCGGACGGGGGCGGGTGGTTCGGTGCTGCAGGTCAGGGAGCGAGCCTCGTCGGTGACGACGGCGAGATGGTGTCGATCCTCCCGGATCTCACGCCGGTCGCCGATCTCGAACTGGCCCCCTCGGGCGAGCAGCACACCAGCTACGCCCCGGAGACGGCCCCGACGATCGTCAGGCAGCGCCAGGCCATCGTCGACGTGCACCTCGAGGTCGTCGAGGATGTCTGCCCGCTCGACCCCGCCAACGGCGTGACGGTGACCATGTGGGGCTTCCGCGTGGCCGGTGACACCGACGTCACCTGTGGCGCCCCGGGCCCGGTGATCCGTGCTCGCGTCGGGGACGTGCTGCGGATGACGGTCACGAACCTCGCCGGCAACGAGCACCCGCACAACATCGACTTCCACGCCGTCACCGGCCAGGGCGGCGGCGCCGAAGCCACCACCGTTGGTCCCGGTGAGTCCGCGACGATCAACGCGCGTCTGCTCTACCCGGGCGCGTTCATGTATCACTGCGCCTTCGGTGACGTCCCGGAGCACATCGCCAAGGGCATGTACGGGATGGTCATCGTCGACCCCGAGGTTCCGCTCCCGCCGGCCGACCATGAGTGGGCCGTCATGCAGTCCGAGTGGTACGTCGGCGAGCCCGACGCGACCGGGTTCGCCGCCTTCGACAAGGCCTCGGCCGTGCTCGAAGAGCCGCGCTACATGACGTTCAACGGTCGGACCGACGCGCTCACGGGTGACAACGCGCTGCAGATGCAGGTCGGCGAACGCGCCCGGATCTACATGGTCAACGAGGGCCTGAACCTCGACTCCAACTTCCACGCGATCGGCAGCCACTGGGACGCCGTGTGGCCCGAGGCAGCGACGCACCAGGTCAATCAGCCCATCCGCGGATC
>CBDTZE010000205.1:0-4545 GCA_965364815.1 uncultured Nitriliruptoria bacterium
GTTCATCTTGCCGAGCTCGACGTTGGCCACGACGTGGTCGATGGCCGAGAGGCCGACGCGATCGGCGATCTGGGGCTCGTCCACGGCGACGAAGCCGGGGAGGAACGGGCCGGAGTACTCACCGCGGCTGACGAACGAGTGCGTCGTGTCGCCGTAGGCCTTGAAGGTCGCGCGGACGACCTTGCCGTGCTCGTCCTCCATGACGACGGGCTCGCCGAGCGGCTGGGCGCCGCGAGCGACGGCTTCACGGAAGGCGGCCTCGGCGTCCGGGACGGTGAACGCGACGTCGCGAACGCCGTCACCGTGCAGGGCGTGGTGCTGCGCGATCTCCGAGATCGGCGTCAGGGCCGTGGTCAGCACGAAGGTGATGGCCTTCTGCTTGAGCACGTACGAGGCGCGGTCGCGCACACCGGTCTCGGGGCCGGCATAGGCGACCAACTCGAAACCGAAGGCGTGGCGGTAGTAGTGGGCGGACTGCTTGGCGTTGCCGACCCAGAATTCAATGGCGTCGTAGCCCTTGATCGGGAAGATGTCCGGCGTCTCGCTCAACTTGCTCTCCAGGGGAACACGGGTGTCAGAGGGGGGTGTGCATTGCTGCCTGCCAAGGATGACAGGCTTGACCGCTCGCGTCAGGCCTTGGGGGCCCACGACCACGGATAGTTCTCGTCCTCGACGTCGAACGCGGCGGGGCCGAGGTCGAGCGGGGCGAAGGTGTCGAGCATGACGGCGTACTCCTGCGTGCCCTGCTTGCCCAGCGATGCCTCGACCGAACCGGGCTGCGGGCCGTGCACGAAGCCGGCCGGGTGCAGGGAGATCGAGCCCTGGGCGATGCCCGAGCCCTTGCGGCTCATGAAGTCGCCGTCCCAGTAGAAGAGCACCTCGTCGGAGTCGACGTTGGCGTGGTTGTACGGGGCGGGGATGCCGTCGGGGTGCCAGTCGAAGTAGCGCGGGACAAACGAGCAGATGACGAACCCGGGGCCCTCGAAGGTCTGGTGGACCGGCGGCGGCTGGTGGATGCGCCCGACGATGGGCTCGAAGTCGTGGATCGACAGCGCGTACGGGTAGGCGCAGCCGTCCCAGCCCACGACGTCGAACGGGTGGTTCGCGTAGGTGTGCTTGGTCAGGCCGTTGCGGTTGCGGACCAGGACCTCGACGCCGCCCACGGGGCTGGTCTCGTCGATCTCGACGAGTTCGGTCGGGACCTTCAGGTCGCGTTCGCAGTACGGGGCGTGCTCCAGGAACTGGCCGCGCTTCGACAGGTAGCGATTGGGCGGCCCGATGTGACCGCGTGACTCGAACACGACCAGGCGCAGACCATCACCCTCGGCGACGTCCTCGGGAAGCACCCAGCGGTGGACGACGGAGGTCGGGATGACGACGTAGTCGCCGGCGGTGACCTCGAGGCGGCCGAACGACGACTCCAGCACGGCGTGGCCGGCCTCGACGAAGAGCAGCTCGTCGCCGATGGCGTTGCGGTAGATCGGCGAGGTCTCAACAGCGTGGACGTAGCTCTGACGGACGTCGCTGTTGCCCATGAGCAACTGGCGCCCCGTGACGGCATCGCCGCCCTTCTTGAGCTCGTGCGTCTTGAGGTGACGCGGCGTCAGCGGGTGGTTTGGCACCAGGTCCTGCGGCGCCTCATCGACGGCGTCGACGGCGGTCAGCGCCGTCGGGATGCCGCGGTGGTAGAGCAGCGAGGAGCAGGACGAGAAGCCCTCCTGGCCGACCAGTTCCTCGGCGTACAAGGAGCCGTCGGGCTGCCTGAACTGCGTGTGCCGCTTCGGTGGAATCGCTCCCACTTGCCGGTAGTACGCCACAATCCCGCCCTCTTGTCGCTTGACGTCGAGGTTGGGTCGCGTGCGCGCATGTGTCAACGGCCCGCGCTATGGACGCACGGTCGCTTGCCGGGCGGCCGAGTCATGGCGCAAGGGTGTCGATCGTGACGGAGGACCCGGACGGTTTCGGGACGGGGGTTCTTGAAGAGCCCGCGGTCAACTGGAGAACTGGTCGTTGCCGCGGGCGTCGAGGTCCTTGAACGAGTTGGCTTTCAGGTACGGGATGTAGTCCTCGTCGGGCACCGTGCCATCAAGGGTGACCAGCCACATCGTCTGCGAGGCATCCTGCGGGACCGCCGAAACGCCGGTGCGCAGCGGGCTGGTGGTCGTCGCCATCGAGAAGCCGGTTGGATCGACGAACGTGCCCGGCTCGCTGAAGGTGACCAACACCTTGTCAGTCACTCCCTCGCCCGTGATGGACAGCATTGAGGGCTTCTCGATCACCCGGGTCCAGACCTCACCCGGCGACCCACCCCACGTGACGCCGGCGGCGCTGGTCGCATAGGCGGACGTCCGGCCGTCGACTGTCTGGGTGATGCAGAACTGGTAGATCTCTTCGGGGACCAGTCCGTTCTTGACCCGGACCTGGTAGCCGGTTCGCGCCGCGTCCTGATCATCGGTGAACGTCACGGTCGTGAAGGTGTCAGGGTCGCACGCCGGCTCGTCCGCGATGCCTTCGGTGCCCCGGTCCGAGATCCAGTGGACGTTCACCGTGGCGCCGTTGACGACGCCCGACAGGGTGAAGTCAACGAGGGTCTCGCCCGAGCGGGTGTTGGTGATCACCGGCGCGTCCGGCGGCGTGCCAGGACCGACGGTCAGCGTGCCGCCGTAGCCGAACAGCTCAATCGAGGTGCCGTCACCGAACAGTTCGAGTTCCCGGATGTCCATCGAGTCGTAGAAGACCACCGGGATCACGGACTCAGCGCCGTTGCCATCGACGACGAACTGCAGCAAGCCGTCCTTCGGTTGCGCGTTGGCCGACGTCGTCGGGGTCACCGCCGTGCCGTTGACGGAGACGATCCGTGACAGCACCGTCCCGGTCTGCGCGTTGCCTCCGGAGGTGATGGGCTGCCCGGAGTCGTCCAGGAAGATCGTCTCCCTGTCGGTGATCCTCAGGTGGTCCGCCCGGAACAGCAGGATGGTGTGGCCGGTCTCGTACAGGGCGTCGGTGACCGTGTACACACGCTGGTCGGTCAACTCGTCCGGGGCCTGGTCGTCATCGGTGACCGTCATCGCCTCCGCCGGCAGCACACGGAACCACTGGCCACCGCTGGGGCCGTACGGGTTGTCGAGCAGCTCGTTGCCGACGGCGAGTGAGGTGAACCCGGTCAGGGCGTCCAGCGCCTGTCCGCGCTTCGCCGGATCGTTGCAGTCATCGGGCACGTCGGAGCTGGCTCCCACGATCCCGTTGGCCTCCAGCATCTCGAGCTCATCCTGGAATGCGCGGCAGTCAAGGCCCGTGCTGCCCGTGGCAAACACGACGTCACCCGCAAACGCCCGCCGGCTCTTGGCCAGGGTGAGCAGGTTCGCATCGGACTTCATGATCTGGGCGTAGCTGATCTGGGAGCCGGGTAGGAACTTGGTCTCGGTCGTGTTGCCGTCGCCGTCCACATCGGACGTGTCCGGAACCTTCGTCCCGGCGAACAGACCGATCGAAACCGCAGTTTCGATCTCCTGATAGAAGACGTGGTGCCGAGGCACGTCCGGGAAGGTGGGATTGGCCGGGTTCACGTACCTGTCTGGTTGGGCTGACGGGAAGAGCGGGGAGCCAGACTCATCTTTGAGTGCTGCCGCCGAGCGCATCAGTGTCACGACGTACTGGCCCCGAGAGATGTTCGAGTCCATGTTCGCGTCCACAACGGTCACGCCCGAGTCAACGCTGGAGTTCCCCCGCAGAAACGGGTCCTCAGGTGACGGCAGCGCGGCGAGGCAGTCCATGATCGCCATTTCGCGCCACGTTCCGGCCGTTCGGTCCTGGAATGGCGATGCTGGCACCCCGCTGCATCCCGGACCGGCCGGGCTCGGGAACGCCTCCTCAAGTTGGTCGTCGACGAAGGCCTCGCAGTTGCCCTCGGGAAGGCTGAGGCCACAGAAATTGAACGATGGGATCGGTTCGAAGTCGCTGGCCGACGCCGACGGGATCCCGACCACCCCGGACAGGAACAGCGCCAGGCCCGCGACCAGCGCGCCCGGACGCGAACACGTGCTGGACAGGCTCAGGATGTGACGGCGCATGGCAGGGCTCCCCGGGGCGTGCCTCCGCGTCGCGACTCGAATGAGGGGTTCCGGAAGGCCGATCGACCCTTGTAGCACACGGCTCACTCGCGAGTTCCGGTTCGACCCTGCCTTGTCCCCAGCCTGTCTGATCTCACCGATGCGCCCGCCGTCGGTGGTCGAGGCCGATCCCGACGGCCACACCGACGTTGAGCGAGTCGACGCCTCGGGACATCGGGATCGACGCGCGCACGTCACAGGCGGCCGCCGTCGGTGCGGTGAGACCCGGCCCCTCGGCCCCGACGACGAACGCCAGCCGATCGGCGTCGAAGGCCACCTCGTCGATCGAGACGACGCCGGGCCCGTAGGGCGCCAACGCGACCGTCTCGAACCCGTCGAGGACCTCCAGCGCGTCGGGCAACTCCCCCAACACCGCATACGGCAGGTGCAGGGCATGGCCCATGGAGACGCGCACGGTCCGGCGGTAGAGCGGGTC
>CBDTZE010000206.1:0-4540 GCA_965364815.1 uncultured Nitriliruptoria bacterium
GCGATGGACGGCCTGCTCCGTCGACATGATCGGCCGGCCGCGCTGCTCGCGGTCACGGACGCGGGCCAGGAACCGGGTGCCGAAGTTGTAGAACGCCATGTTGCGCAAGTGGGCGCCCGCGTCGGAGAACCCGAGCATCATGTCGGGCTGCTGGGCCAGGCGGTCCAGCACGTCGGGGCGGTGGTTCGTGATGGTCGTCCGCCACCGCAGGTCGGTCCCGTGTTCGACGACGAGGTCGAGGTACGCGTCCACCGGGTGGATGCCGCGGGCGTCGGCGACCTGTCCGAACGACTGGCCCACGACGGATGCGTCCGGGCACGCGACGATCTGGCTGTCGTGGAAGTCACGGTTCCAGACCCGGGGCGTGAACTTCTGCTCGTACTGCTTGCGGAAGCGGCGGCGGTAGTCCTCGTCCTGCAGCAGGGCGTTGCGTTCGACCTGGTCGGCGAGGTGGATCGCCGCGGCGCCCGCACCGAACTCCTCGAAGACGACGAGATCGATGCCGTCGGCGTAGACCTCGAAGGGGACCGGGAGGTGCTGCCAACGCAGGTCGGACCGCAGGAGACGGTTCACCAGCGGCAGCACGTGCGTGAACAGACGCCACAGGCCCGGGTTCGACTTGACGTCTGCTGCGGTGATGATCGTGGTCTTGAGCGGGCGCCGGCCCCAGCCCGCCGAGGCGAGATAGAACAGGACGAGATTGATCTTCGTCGTCAGGTTCGGCGCCGACTGGTGGATCCGGCCGCGCTCTCGAAGCAGCCGGCCCAGGAATCGATACTCGGAGAACTTGGCGTAGGACGAGGGCAGCTGCCGCGATCGGTAGCGCTCGCCGTCCAGCTTGTCCCAGGGGTTGGTCATCGAACTCATGCCGAGGAATCCGGCATCGAGCGCCTCCTCCAACAGGCGACGCATGTCGGCCAGTTCGCCCTTGGTCGGCCGTTCGTCCTCGTTGACCGATCGACCCAGACCCATCACGCCGACCCGAACGTCCGAGTGGCCCAGGTACATCGCGACGTTCGGGCCCAGGGGCAGGGCCTCGATGGCCTCGACGTAGGAGACCGCGTCGTTCCAGTCGTCGGCCCGGTCTTCCAGCGCAGCAAGGACGTGGGGGCGGGGGAGGGCCTCCACGCGACTGAAGATGTCCGCGGCGTCCTCTGGGCTGGTGTGCACCGTCGACAAGGAGCACGAACCCATCGTGATCGTGGTGACGCCGTGGCGGACCGACTCGGTCAGGCCCGGCGCCAGCAGCACCTCGGCGTCGTAGTGGGTGTGGTTGTCGACCAGGCCCGGGACGACCCAGCGGCCGGTGGCGTCGATCACCGTCGTCGCACGTGACGGATCGATCCCCGTCGCGACCTCGACGACCCGCCCGTCGCGCACGCCCACGTCCATGACGAAGGACGGTCCACCCGTCCCGTCGAACCATCGTCCGCCGCTGACCAACAGGTCCAGATCGCCGTCCACGTTCAGCCTCCCAAGCCGTCGCACCAGCCTACGGCTTTCGGGAAATCTGACGGGTCGTCAGTAAAGTCGTGGCCTCGCCTACCTCGGAGCAGTCGCATGGGTCGCCGCACGTTCGTCATCGGTGTTGGGATGACCAAGTTCGAGAAGCCCGAGAGCCGCGACTGGGACTACCCGGACATGGCCAAGGAAGCTGGCGAGATGGCGCTCGGCGACGCCGGCATCCCGTACGAGACGGTCGAACAGGCCTGCGTGGGCTACGTCTACGCCGACTCCACCGCCGGGCAGCGGGCTGTCTACGGCCTCGGCCTGACGGGCATCCCGATCTACAACGTGAACAACAACTGCTCGACGGGTTCGACCGCGTTGATGATGGCGAAGCAGTTCGTCGAGGGCGGCCTCAACGAGTGTGTGCTCGCGCTCGGGTTCGAGAAGATGAACAAGGGCTCGCTCAAGGGCATGGGCTTCGACGACCGGGCCATGCCGCTGGACAAGCACTACATGAAGATGGTGGAGATGCGCGGCTGGGCCAAGTCCCCGGCGGCGCCCCAGATCTTCGGCAATGCCGGCCTGGAGCACATGGAGAAGTACGGGACGACGAAGGAGCAGTTCGCCAAGATCGCGGTCAAGAACCACCGCCACTCGGCCAACAACCCCAACGCCCAGTTCCAGGACATCTACTCCTTGGAAGAGATCATGGAGGCCCGCGAGGTCCACGACCCGCTGACCAAGCTCATGTGCTCGCCGACCTCCGACGGTGCCGGTGCGGCGATCATCGCCAGCGAGGCCTTCGTCAAGGAACACGGCCTCGAGGACCAGGCCATCGAGATCATCGGCCAGTCGATGGTCACCGACTTGGAGACCACGTTCTCCAAGAACTCGATGATCTCCCTGGTCGGGGCGGACATGTCTCGCCTGGCCGCGGACAAGGTCTACGCACAGTCCGGCCTGACCGCTGACGACGTCGACGTGATCGAGCTGCACGACTGCTTCGCCACCAACGAGCTGTTGACGTACGAAGCCCTCGGCCTGGCCGAGGAAGGCAAGGGCGGCAAGCTCATCGACAACGACGACACCACGTACGGCGGCCGTTGGGTCGTCAACCCGTCGGGCGGCCTGATCTCCAAGGGGCACCCGCTGGGCGCCACCGGACTGGCCCAGTGCACGGAGCTCACCAACCAGTTGCGGGGCAAGGCCGGACCGCGGCAGGTCGATGGCGCCGAGGTCGCACTGCAGCACAACATCGGACTGGGTGGCGCAGCCGTCGTGACGATGTACGCACGACGAGACATCTGAGAGTTGGCCAGCGTGTCCTCGCGCCCGACCTCGCTCGTCTGGTGGATGGGAGGGTCCGGCTTCGGCTCACAGCTGAACCTCCTGTTGATGGGCTACCTCTACGCGCTCGACAGGGGCTGGGCCTTCCGCGTCCGCACTTCCGACTGGCCAGCCTTGGGGCACCTCACGTGGACGGACTTCTTTGCGGAGCCGCCTTGGCAAGAGTGCGGGACGGCAGAGTGGCGCGTGCGACTCTTGGTCGACAAGTTCCGCTGGATGCCGCTTGGAGGTCGACAGGCCTTCTCCTCGCGGATCTATTCGCAGGTCTGGGCTCGATGTCGCGACGAGCAAGAGTTCAGCCTGCCTGATCAGGGGATCCACGGCACGACGTTCGTCGCCTGCCAGCTGCTCTTCAGACGAATTTGGCAACTGAGCCCGAGATCGCTGGACGCCGTCGAGCAGGAGAAGCGTCGTCTGGGTCTGTCGGAGCCCTACATCGCCATCCACGTGCGACGGGGCGACAAGGCATCAGAGGCTCCGCCCGTCGCCCTGGAGCAGTACATGGAGCGGGTGGCCGACTGCGACATGGGCGAGATCCGCACCTGCTACGTGATGACTGATGATCACGCGGTGGTCTCGAGACTCCGAGCCGGCTGGCCGTCGTACACCTTCCTCACAAGTTGTCCTCCTGAAGCCGGTGGCCACGAACAGGCGACCTTCAACGAGTTGCCGGCGGACGTGCGAGACATGAGGACTCTGGCGATCATCACGGAGCTGTCCCTTGCTTTCGCTGGGGAGGCCTTCGTCGGGACGTTCTCCTCCAACATCGGGCGGCTGGTTGCGCTGTACCGGGGTGTGGAGACGACGTATTCGGTACAAGGGGACCTCCAACTTCCCCCAGGTCGACAGGTCGACGACGGGGGCCGTCGATGGGTGACAATGGCCAAGGGGCAGCTCTTCAAGAGGCGTCGCAACGTCCCCGTGCCTCCGGCCCCATTCATCGTGGTTCGTTGGTATCGGCGCCTGATCAGACGCGGAGGGTGGGCGGCGACCCTCGCCGAGGGCCTGCGAACGAGGGTCCCCCTCTGACGAAGGCGACGTGAGCGAGTTCGGAGCAAACGTGCGCAGGAGGTCTCATCTGGTGCGCGCCGATCGCGTCCCGCGGGCAGGGTTCCGTGAACAGATGTCGAAGGGAGCAGTACGACGTATCAAGGCCTTGACTTGCGTACCCCCATCGCCGCCCTGCTTGCGGGCGCACTCGTTCTGCCTCTCGCGGCTGTGGCCAGTGAGACAACTGCCGACTCGACCGGAGCGGACGACGTGGTCGTCGTCGCAGTGATCGACGGCGGCTTCGACCCGTACCACCTCGACTGGGCGGCCAACCAGATGCCGCAGCACCTGGACAAGGACAAGTCCAACGACCTGCCGCTGGGGGAGTCGCCGGACACCTGGCTGCCGGGGTTCCCGTCGACGGACGAGTTCGCGACCTTCGACCGACTCGACCTGACGATGCCGATCTTCGGCGATGAGAGCCGAGTCGGCTCGGACGCGGAGGACCGCGACGAGTGGTCCAAGATCGAGACGTCCACTGCGGACCAGACGCACTACTACTGGGCGCCGGGCACCAAGATCATCGGACTGGTCGACTTCGACAGCCACGACCTCCGCGCCGGCGGCACGGCCCACGGATCGGGAACCTCGTCGGTCTCCGTGGGCAGCGTCTACGGATCCTGCCCGGAGTGCGTGGCCGTGCTCATCGACTACGGCGGCACCACCACAGCCGAGGACGCCATCAACTGGGCAC
>CBDTZE010000207.1:0-4534 GCA_965364815.1 uncultured Nitriliruptoria bacterium
GAGTTCCTCCGCCTCGTCCTCGCCCAGTGCCTGGTCGAGGACGGGGGCGCAGCAGGCGGTGATGGGTTCGGTCATGGGTCCGTCCCGTCAGGGTGGTTGGTCAGTTCAGGACAGGCAGGGCCCGCGGACTGTCCGTCGTGACGGCATCCGTCGGGCAGCAGTCCGTGTCGGTGCCGCAGGCCATCGCTTCGGTCTCGGAGAGCCCGGTCGTGTCAAGCGCCGGGTCATCGTCCAGGATCGTGTAGTACTCCCAGGCACCGCCGTTGGGGTCGGTGGCCCACACCTTGTCCTGGACGGCGTGGCAGCACAGGTCGGATTCCTGGACGCGAACCTGCAGGCCGGCGTCCTCGAACCGCTTGGTCGCGGCCACGACCTCGTCGGTGCTGTCCACCTCGACGCCGAGGTGATTGAGCGCGGTCCCGGTGGCTCCAGGGTTGTGGAACAGGACCAACTTCAGGGGCGGCTGCTCGACCGCGAAGTTCGCGTAGCCGTCGCGGCGCTTGTGCGGGGCGACGCCGAAGAGCTTGGTGTAGTAGTCGACCGCGGCCTCGAGGTCGGGCACGTCGAGGGCGAGCTGGATGCGGGACATGGTGGCTCCACGTAGTGATGGTTGTCGATGCGTTGACGGTAGGTCTCGCATCGACAGCCGTCAATACATCGACCGTTGTCGATGCGTCAGCCGCGCACGTGTTCGCGGCGCAGCGTCAGGCGACCCGGCCGGCGGTGCCGTCACCCGCGAGAACGGGGAGACCCGCGGCGTTCCACGCCTGCATGCCGCCGGCGAGGTTGTGGGCGTCACGGCCTTGTTGTCCCAGGAACCCGGTCACCCGAGCCGAGCGAGCACCAGAGCGACAGATCACCACCACGGGGCGGTCGGCGGGGATGTCGTCGAGGCGCTGGGTGACCTCACCCATGGGCACGTGCACGGCCTGCTCGGCATGCCCCGCGTCCCATTCCTGCGGCTCGCGGACGTCGAGGAGCAGGGCCCCTCGTTCCAGCAGTGCAGCGGCAGTCTTGACGTCGACTTCTTGCACGGGTTCCTCGTGGTTCGTGACGGGCCGAAGCGTGCCGAGGATCGACCCGAGCCACCAGTTCCCATGGCGCCGACTTGCCAACTCTTGCCGCACACGGCGAATCCCTTGGCTTCGCGACCACTTCGCCGTCCACAATGACAAGGGCCCGTTCCGTCGACTCGCAAAGAGGGCAGCCAACTCCATGTCCGTCCCCTCGCCGGCAACTCGCCGGCCACTGCTCGTGCGGGTCCATCGTTGGCTCGCGGCCTTGGTGTTCCTGCTGGGCATCCTGGGAGCCAAGGCGCTCGGTGACCACTTCGTGGCCATCGAGGAGGAACGCCAGGGCGTGGAGTTCGAAGAGGTCGCGCAGGCGGTGGCCGACGATGTCCAAGGGCACCTCGACCAGACGATCACGGCCCTCGGCGGGATCGCCGATGCTGCGGCCGTCTCCGGCCTCGAGAACCCCACGGCGCTCCGGCGACTCGTGGCCCTGGCACAGACTCGCCTGCCTGATCTCGGTGCGGTCGGGGTCGCTCGCGCCGTGTCGGACGTGGCGGCCCATGAGGCCCGCATCGGATCCGGGCCGCTGGTGAAGCCCACGCGCGAAGGGCCGGCGATCTACCTCGACATCGTCGTCCCCCGGGAGGGCAACGAAGGCGCCGTCGGGTTCGACCTGCTCTCGGAGCGCAATCGGTCCGCGGCCACGCTCACGGCACGCGCACTCGCCATGCCCACGGCCAGCGCCCCGATCCAACCGGTGCCCATCCGTGTCGGGTCTGGCCTGGGGGCCATCGTGTTCGTACCGATCTACGAAGGGGGGAAGCCACCGATCACGGTTGCCTCTCGTGAAGCTCGAATGATCGGCGGAATCACCTCGGTCTTCCTGCCGGCGAAGATCCTGCCGGCCGTGGTCCCCGAAGGTGTGCGTGCGGAGATCTGGGACGTCGGCTCGACCGACGGCACGTCGGGCATCCCCGTCCACATGGCCAGTTCGGACCGGCGGGTCGTCGCCGGGCAGGAGGTCACCGGACCGCGCCGCATCGATGAGCAGGACGTCGCCGGTCGCCGGTGGCAGATCGTCGTGGACGGCCTCCTGTTGGGGCAGGGAGCGCCCACCTGGTTGGCGGTCGGCGTGCCGTTTGCCGGAGCGTTCGTTGCGTTCCTGCTTGCCGCACTGGTCCTCCTGGGCGGCGCCTCCCTCGATCGGGCGCATCGTGACCGCGAACTGCTGGCGCTGCGCGACCAGGAACAGCGCGCGGTCGTCCAGGCCTTCGGTGACGGGTATCTCCGGGTCGACCATGACCTCGTCGTGCGCGCCGCCAGTGGTGGAGCGTGGGGCGGCCTCGAGGACCGCTCGCTGGACCACGCCAGCGGGGCCGCAGGGGAGGTGCTGGAACAGGTTGCGCGTCGTGCCCTGCAGACCGGTGAGCCTGAGGCCGTCGACGTGACGCTCGCGGCGGGCACGGACGACCTGCTGGTGACCGGCACCGGTGCGGATCGGATCGCCGCCGCCTCGCTGCCGTCGGGCCTTGCCATGACGATCGAGGTCCGGGCGACGCCCGTCGGCGGTGGCGTGGCGATCAGCCTGCGCGACGTCTCGGCCCGCGCGGCCATGGAACAGGAACTCCGGACGGCACACGACGGGATCAAGTCGCTGGCGACCGCGTTGGAGCAGCGCGTCGAGGACCGCACCGTCGAACTGGCCGAGTTGACCAAGCACCTCGAGCGCACCAACGACCAACTCGAGAGCTTCGTCTACACCGCCGCCCATGAGCTGCGGACCCCACTGACGATGATGATCGGATCCCTTGCCTGGTTCGACGAGTACCTCGAACTCGAAGGTCTCGAAGGAGATCTCCTGGCACGGTCGCGCAAGGCCGCGGAGCGCATGCGATTCCGGATCGACCAACTTGTCGACGAAGCACATGCGGTCGCGATCGGGGAGCGCCAGGCCGGCCCGAACGGTCGTGAACTGCTCGTCAAGGGCGCATCCGTCCCGTGAGCGCCACGGTCATGACCTAGGCTGCGGTCGGGGGCGGCGGGTCAGACGAATTCCATTCCGCATGGGTTGAGGATCAGGGAGACGATGGCGAAGCGCATTCTGGTGGTCGAAGATGACGTCGACCTGCTGTTCCTGTGCTCCATCTCGCTGCGTGAAGCCGGGCACGAGGTCGTCGAGTGCGAGAGTGCCGAGGCAGCCGAACTGCTGATCGGTGACGCCATCGACCTGATCCTGCTGGACATCCGACTTCCGGGCAAGAGCGGTCTGGAGATGCTGGCCGACCTTCCCAAGGGGCGCCCGCCCGTGCTGATGATGTCCGCACACGCGGACGGCCGCGTGGTCGAGGAGGCCATGGCCCTTGGGGCAGACGGTTTCATCGGCAAGCCCTTCGACCCGTTCGAGTTGGCCGACCAGGTCGCCAAGCACCTGCCTGCTGACTGAGTTCGTCACGTCCTGAAGGCCAGATCCGGGCCAGGGGCACAATCCGTGGCATCCTGCCGACTGACAGGAGATCCCGTGGCGGACGACCCGAAGTGGCAGCAGGTCCTGACGGATCTCGAAAGTCGCCTTGCCGAGGGCGAGTTCGGCGACCGATTCCCGACCGATCGTGAGCTCGTCGAGCGGTATGAGGTGTCGCGCCACACCGTCCGCGAGGCCGTCCGTCGCCTGCGCAACCGAGGCGTGATCGAGCGACACCGGGGCCGTGGCTCGTTCGTGCGCGGGCGCGAGTTCACCCAACCCGTCGGGGCGCTCTGGTCGCTGTTCCGCGCCGTCGAGGCCACCGGGCGCGTCCAGGTCAGTGAGGTGCTGTCGTTCGGGCAGGAGACCGACGCCGTCGCCGCTGAAAGGCTGGGCATCCCCCCGGATCGCCCGCTGGTCCGGTTGGAGCGTCTGCGGTCCGCGGACGACGAACCGCTGGCCCTCGACGTGGTGTGGCTGTGCCCGGACCTCGGTCTGCCGTTGCTGGACGTCGACTTCACCCGCACCGCCCTGTACGACGAGATGGACCGTCGGGGCGTGCGCCTGACCGGCGGCGACGAGATCATCGAGGCCGTCGTCCCCGATGCGGACCTCCGGGCAGCCCTGGACCTCGACGCTGACGAGGCCGTGTTCCGGGTGGAGCGCCGCGGCTGGGTCGGTGACCGGGTCGTCGAGTTCCGGGTCACCCTGATCCGGGGGCGTCGCTTCGCGTTGGTCGCCTCGCTGGACCCGGCATCCGACACCGCCCCGTTGCAGGTCGTGGAGCGGACGGGGCGATGAGGGCGTCACGCGTCGCTCGTGCCGCGATGGGGTGCTTGGCGGTGGGACTGGTGCTGGGAGCGTGCTCGTCTGATGCCGAACCGGACGGGGCTGGCTCGGGCGGCCAGACGGCACCAGGCGGCCAGACGGCACCGGGCGGACCGGAGGATCTGTCCTGGTTGACCGGGCCGGCGGTCGCGACCCTGCCAACCGGGTGGCCGTTCGTCGCCCCGCCGGGCGTGCCCCTGGTCGATGCCACGCCCGTGTCCGGCAACAGGTA
>CBDTZE010000208.1:0-4527 GCA_965364815.1 uncultured Nitriliruptoria bacterium
GGCCGCGCCGCCGTGCCCGAGCTCGCGGAACTCCCGAGCTGTCGGATGCGCGCGACGGAACTGCTCGACGCGCAGGTGGCGGAGCTCCAGCAGACCTGGGCCGCCGTCGCAGCCGAGGCCGGCCGACCGATCTCCGGTCCCGCTGACCCCGCCCTGGTCGAAGAGGCCGTCCGGCAGCTGGCCGTACCGGTCGATCTCGAGGTCCGCACCAGTGAGGGCCAGGTCACCTGGATCCAGCTCCGCGTGCAGCGGACACGCCCCGACGGTGAAGAGTTCGCCGACGCCACGTGGCCCGACGGCGATCTCAGCCGCAGTCCCGAGCTCGTGGCCGGATCGTCGACCGTCGAGGTCCGCGAGGACTGACCGCGCTCAGCGGACGTCTTCGCCGGTCCTGACGAAACACGGGCCGGTGATCTGGGGGAGTTCGTCCCCGACGTCCAGCGTGTGCAGACGCGGGATCCCGTCCGGGTCCGTGGACAGCACCTGGCGCGAGATGTTCGTCGGACCCGACTGGAGCTCGTTGACCCACCAGCTCCGTCGGCGACGAAGGAGACGGCCCGGGCCGAAGGGGGTCTTCCCGGCCGTCCGGGACTGGCGCCCGAGGTCGACCTGCAGGCAGCGGCCAGCGGATCCGCTGCCGTCGGTGTTCCAGCGAGCCGGGGCGTCGGACCAGGCGACGACCAGGGCGCCCTCCGGCGTTCGTGTGGCCTCGCGGATGGACTTGGCTGGCACCAGCACCCACGTGCCGGCACGGTGCACCTCATCGTTCATGGCGACGGCGCCAGCGAGCACGATGAACTCCTCGGCTTCGCTGAAGTGGCCAGCCGATTCTCGCTGCCAGCCGGGCGGGAACGAGGACAGCAGCGTGGCGGGCGATTCGACCAGTTGCCGCACCCCGATCGGCGAGCTGCCGTCAGGGTGCGAGTGAGGAGTGGAGGCCAACTCTCGTTGCAGGAGCACCGACATGCTCACGTTGTTCCCCCGGTTCTCTTTGGCGTGTTGCGACCGTAGAGCATGGCCGGGCAATGCGTGCGGTCGTTTCGACCCACCGCCCACCGGGCACGTTCCTGGCACCGATCCACCAAGGAACCACCTCCATGAGTACCCCCATCGAACAGAGCATCCTGGTCAACGTCCCGGTTCGCACGGCCTACGACCAGTGGACCCAGTTCACGGACTTCCCCCTGTTCATGTCGGACGTCGAGGTCGTTGACCAGATCGACGCCGAGACCCTGCACTGGAAGGCCAAGGTCCGTGGCGTCACTCGTGAATGGACGACCGTGATCACCGAGCAGACGCCGGATCAGCGCATCGCCTGGAAGACCGTCGACGGCGCCGAGAACCGGGGCGTCGTGACCTTCCACCGCATCGAGGAGGATGTGACGAAGGTCCTGCTCCAGCTCGACTTCGAGCCCGAGGGCATCCTCGAGCACTACGCCGACAAGGTTGGCCTCGTCGAGGACCGGGCATCCTCAGACCTCGAGGAGTTCAAGAACTTCATCGAGCAGCGCGGTCAGGCCACTGGGGCCTGGCGCGGGACGATCGAGCAGCAGGCCAGCTGACACCACAAGCCAACTGGATGAGGGATCGCGCATGCGGGCGCGATCCCTCATCACCTTTTGTTGCTGACTCTCAGCTGGCGAGGAACCGGTCGCGCTGCAGGAAGTAGCCACGCAAAGCGCCGTTGTCCTCCAGGGCCCGCGGGCTCGGCGCCGTCGGGTCCATCATGGAGGCGGTCCACCGGACCTGCATCGGGGTGCCGGCGTCGATGGCCTCGCCCGCGCCGGGCGGGAAGCGTGGGCAGGTCTCGGCGCAGAGGTCCACACCAGCGACCGTGATCACGACGGCGTCACCGGTCGTCGTGCGCACGTCGTTGCCCGACTCCGGGTCCTCGTTGCAGAGCTCAAGGCAGGCGTCGATGAGCGCCCCGAAGATCCGACCGTCGGGCGTGATCGTCGAGCCGAGGAAGTCGACCTGGTACTGGCAGCGGTCGTGGATCCCACAAACGGGGCCACGCATCAGGGGGTCGGTGCCGGTGGCCTCGACCGTCGTCCAGGTGGCGCCGTTGTCCTCGGACCACGTCGCGAAGCCGCCCCACTCCAAGTCCTCGTTCTCGTAGTCCTCGATGTCCGAGCCGTAGCCGTTCGGGTAGTCATCGGTGCCCACGAAGATGAAGGCGACCTTGCCGCCGTCACCGGCGACGATCGACGGCATCTTGCCGGTGACCTCGTGCGGCGTGACGCGAACGGCCGGGCTCCACGTCGCCGCCCCGTCGTAGGACTGCGCATAGAGCATCGCGCCGTGCTCGTCGGCCCAGGCCGCGTGGACCGTGCCGTCGGCGTCGACGGCGATGGCCGGGTCCTCGAAGGGCGTCGGGTTGGGATCGATGACGTTGCGCTGCCAGGTCAGACCGGAGTCGCGGCTGGTGTAGACCAGCGCAGCCGTGCCGCACTCCGAGGTGGGCAGGTAGATCACGCCGGCCTCGTCGGCCGCCAGGTGTCCGTGCTGCGCCCCGCAGAGGCTCGCCGCCTGGGAGTTCACGTGGACCGGCACGGTGTGGTGCCACGTCCGGCCGCCGTCGAGCGACCGGCCGCACTCCGCGGCGTAGATCGCGTTGACGCACTGGACCAGGACGTTCGGGTAGCCGTACGTGTCGACGCCGTCGACCGGGCGAGCCGCGACGAGGGTCTGGTGGTCCCAGGCTCCCGTCGGGGCGCAGCCGGCGGGGTTGGTGTCCCACGTGTCGCCGCCGTCATCGGTCCACGACAGGATCGAGCACGTCAGGATCGGCCCCATGTGGAACGCGAACACGCGCCCCGTCATCGGGTCGACGTACGTGTAGGGGTCGTTGGTCTCCGGGGGCGAGTCCACGCCGGCCGCGTTCGGCCGGATGTCCGTCCAGGTCACGCCGCCGTCCATGGACGCCCCGACGCTGGCCTCCCAACCCAGTGCGACACCCAGTGCCGGGGTCACCGCGTAGTAGAGGCCGCCGTCCGGGGCAGCACCCATGGTGGGCTCGAACGCGTCCAAGCCCAGCGAGTGGAACTCGCCCTCGATCTCGCACCCATCCTGGATCGCCTTCGGGGCTGCCTTGTCGGTGGCCGTGTACGGCGTGGTCGCCGAACCCGTCCAGCAGAGCTGTTCCCCTCGCTGGTTGGGTGCGGCTGCGACGGCAATCGTCACGGCAGCGAGCAGGACAGGCAGCAGGGCACGGCGCACGGAGGCTCCAAGCAGGGGACGTCTCCTGTTGCCGTTCACCTCCGCGACCCGGATCTCCTGCCTCGCCTGCAAGGTTGCGTTGCGGGGCGCCCGTACGGTCGCCCTGTCCTTGACAGGAGTCCGCTGATGGGTGACGTGATCCGCGTCGCGATCGTCGTGCCCGCCGACGGGACCCCACCCGGGGTCATCGCCCAACTGGCCTGGCAGGCGGGGCAGGACGCGGACGTCGTCGTGCTTCCGGAGTTGCCGACCGAGCACGAGGGGCGCGTCACCTTGCTCAGCGAGGCCGCCGAACGCGGCGCCCTCCTTCGGGAGAAACTGATCCGCAACCTCGTGGGCTCGGACGTCGTGGTCGTGACGTCGATCGTCGAGTTCGGTGTGACCGGCCCCGGGTTGGTGGCGATCGCGGTCACCCAGGACGGCGTCGAGGCACGGAGTTTCTCGCCCGCCCCGACCGAGCGTCATCCCTGGACGCAGACCCACACGGCCTGGCCAGCCCTGGTCGAGCGTCCCTGGGGCACCCTGGCGATCGCGGCCGGCCAGATCCCCGACGACCTGTCGGCAGACGTCGTCGCCGTCCCGGCCGCCCAGCCTTTGTCCGCCCCGGAGCACGCCGTCGTGGTGACCAGAGAGCACCTGCCGGCCGTGATCGAGATCGCCGCTCCGGCCCCCGATCCCGAACCTGGCGCTCCGGACAGCGACGAGTCGTCGGCATGAAGGCTCCCTCGTCCCTCGCCCTCGGGGTGACCGATCTCGACGCCACGGCCGACTGGCTGGCCAGCTTCGGACACACCGAGATCGCCCGCACGCGGCTGCGACGAGCGGACGCCCGTCGCCTCCATGGTCTCGACGGCCGTCCCGCCACCCGGCTCCTGACGATCCCGGGTGCCCGCTACGGGCTGCTGTCACTGGTCGAGGTCATCGGTCCGCAAGCGCCGCCGGTCAGCCTCGTTGCCGCAACGCGTGGCGCCCCGTCCGAGCACGACGGCCCCGACGGCCTGCGGTACTGCCTGGAGGCGCCGGAACGTTCCTCGTTGCTGGACGACCCGGACCACCACCTCGCCGTCAGCGAGGTCCACACGGTCCGGTGCGCCGTGGCCGACCTGTCCGTCGCCCGACGCGAGTGGATCCAGTCAGGGTTCATTCCCGTGGACCGCCCCGGGGGAGCCGTCCTGTTCACGACACGCAGCGATGAACCCCTGCGCGTGGAGGTCCAGGCCGGCCGGGCCGATGACGGTCCGCTGCGCCCCGGCTCCGTCACGCTGGTGTTCACGGCCGCGGCGCCTCCCCACCTCGGTGGGGTCCGGG
>CBDTZE010000209.1:0-4511 GCA_965364815.1 uncultured Nitriliruptoria bacterium
CCCGGGCTGGTGCCACGGGTGCCGGCGTGAGGTCGGACGGGCGAACCGACCGGCCGTCGGCCAGTGCAGCACGCAGTTCCGCCTCGAAGGTGCGTTCCTGGTCGTCGTTGGCGTCGGCCATGGCGGCGAGCACGCCGTCCATCCCCATCGGACGGGCATCGGTGATCGTCTCCCGGGCGGGCGCCGTGGCTGCGGCCATGGCTCCGGACCCAGCCGGGGCGACCCGGACGCGGACACGGACCATCTCGCGAGCGAAGAAGCCGCCGATCCCGCCACGCGTGAAGGATTCGACCTCGACGACCTCAGGGGCGCGTCCGGTCCGTTCCTGGACGTCGGCGATCGCGGCCTCGACGGACGGGGCCTCGAGGACGAACTCGCCATCCGGGGTCTCGTGCTCGAAGGATGGGAGTTCGTCGTACGAAGGACGCGCGATGGCGTCTTCGAAGTCAGCGAACAGTGGTTCAGGCATCGATGTGCGCAAGGCCGATCACTCCTGTCGGGACAAGTTCGATGTGGTTGGGAAGTTCGGGGTAGGCCAGGACCGGCAGGGCGGCTCCTTGGCTGTCGATCGTGCGCTGCAGGGCGCGACGCAGCTGCTGGCTGCAGACCAGGGCGATCGGGTGGCGCTGACGGCTTGCCTCGCCGAGCGTGGACTCGAGGCCACGGCGCAGTTGGTCGAGCTGGGCGGGGTCCAGCACCAGGTGGACCATCCCTTCGACCTCGCGGAGCTGCTCGTGGTAGCGAGCCTCCATGGACGGTTCGAGGGTGAGGACGGCCAGCGTGCCCTCCGGCGCGATTCGGGCGACGATCGAGGGGCCGAGCGACACGCGGGCGGCGTTGACGAGGATCTCGAGGGGCATCTGGGCCCCGCCGGCCTGGCCGATCGCCTGCACGACGCGCGGCAGGTCGCGGATCGGGACCCGGTCCGCCAGCAGGCGTCCGAGGACCTGGTGCAGCAGGGCGATCGGGACGACCTCGTTGGTGACGTCGTTGGCCAGCAGCGGCTCGTCGTAGCGCATGCCCTCGACCAGCATCTGGACCTGTTGGCGACCGAGGAGGTCGGAGGCGTGGGTGCGGACGATCTCGGCGAGGTGGGGGACGATGACGGACGACCGGTCGACCACGGTGGCGCCGGTTGCGGCGGCCTGTTGCCGCAGGTCCTCGTTGATCCACCAGGCGGGGAGGCCGAAGACGGGCTCGACGGTCTCCATGCCGCCCATGGCGCGAAGGTCGCGGCCGTCGCCGGCCGGGAGGGCCAGCACGCGGTCCTGGGGCGACTCCCCCGAGGCGACCTCGACGCCGTGGAGCAGGATCCGGTACTGCGACGGCCCCAGCGTGACGTCGTCGCGGGTGCGGACGTACGGCATGACGATGCCGAGGTCCATGGCGATCTGCTGACGCAGGGCACGGACGCGGTCCAGCAGGTCGCCGCCCCGGGCCTGGTCGATCAGGTCGAGGATGTCGTAGGAGAGATGCAGTTCCAGCGGCTCGATGCGCATCTCGCCGATGAGCGCCTCCGGGTCGTCGGCCGACGCCATGACCTCGGTGCTGGTCGGCTCCGCGGCAGCCTCTTCGGCCTCTTGGGCCATGGCGGCCTCGCGGCGGGTCCCGACGACCCACAGGAAGCCACCTGCGCCCAGGAACAGCAGCTTGGGCAGGCCCGGCATGAGGGCCAGGGCCGCGACGACCATGCCCGAGGCCTTGACGGCCATGGGGTTGCCCAGCAACTCCCGGGTGAACGCCGGACCGAGGTCACGTTCCTTGCCGACGCGGGTGACCAGCAGGCCGGTGGAGACGGAGATCAGCAGGGCGGGGATCTGCGACACCAGCCCGTCGCCGATGGTCAGCAGCGAGTACTGGTTCATCGCCTCGGCCAGCGGCAGTCCGCGACCACCGACACCGATGGCGAAGCCGCCGATCAGGTTGATGACGACGATGATGATGCCGGCGATGGCGTCGCCCTTGACGAACTTCGAGGCACCGTCCATCGCGCCGTAGAACTCCGCCTCGTGCGAGATCCGTTCGCGGCGGTACCGGGCCTCGGACTCGTCGATCGCCCCGGCGGAGAGGTCGGCGTCGATCGCCATCTGCTTGCCGGGCATGGCGTCGAGGGTGAACCTGGCGGCCACCTCGGCGACGCGTCCCGCACCGTTGGTGATGACGACGAACTGGATGATGATCAGGATCATGAAGACGACGAGACCGACGACGACCGATCCGCCGACCACGAAGTTGCCGAAGGTCTCGATGACCTTCCCGGCGTAGCCGTCGAGCAAGATCAGTCGTGTCGACGAGACGTTCATCGACAGTCGCATCAGGGTCGTGATCAACAGCAACGACGGGAAGACGGAGAAGTCGAGCGAGTCCTGCAGGAAGACGACACCGAGCATGACGAGCACGGCGATCGAGATGTTGATGGCCAGCAGGACGTCCATCAGCGCCGCGGGCAGCGGCATGATCATGACGAGGACCGCACCCATCACGAGGACGGGCACCAGGGCGGCGCTGCGTGCCTTGGTCATGCGGCGCTCCCGAGGACGTTGCGGACACGTCCGCGTCGGCGATAGACCAGGGCCAGGACGACGGCAACCGCCTCGTACAGGTCACTGGGGACGAATCCCTCCAACTTGACTCGGCGGTACAGGCCGCGAGCCAGCGGACGGTTCTCGATGACCATGACGCCGTTGCGGCGTGCCTCGGCCTTGATCTTCTGGGCCATGCTGTCCACGCCCTTGGCGATGACCTGCGGGGCGCCCTTTTCCTGGTCGTACCGCAGTGCCACGGCGAAGTGCGTCGGGTTGGTCACGACGACGTCGGCGGTCGCCACGGCGGCGAGCATCCGGTTGCGCGAGAACTCCATGCCCTTGCGGCGGCGAGCAGCCTTGAACTGCGGGTCGCCCTCCTGGGACTTGTGGTCCTGCTTGATCTCGTCCTTGGACATCTTCAGGCCGCGCTCGTGCTTGTAGCGGTTGACGCCGTAGTCGAGGCTGGCGATGACCAGCATGAGCAGGGTGGCGCGGATGATGATGTCGGTGGCGGCACCGAGGGTGCGGTTGATCCCCTCGTCCAGGCCCGTCACGGTGTCGAGGCTGTCCATCAGGCCCATCAGCGGGGCCCACACGACCAGCGCGAGCATCCCGAGCTTGAGCATCGAACGGACGAGTTCCCATGCTGCGTTCGAGGGACGGAACTTCTCGAGGCCCTGCTTGGGGCTGATCTTGGACCACTTCGGCATCAGGGCCTTGGGGGTCAGGCCGAAACCGACCTGGCCGACGCCGGAGACGACGCCAGCGATCACGGCGACGAGGAGGAAGGGCCCGACGCCGGCGATGAACAGCCGCACGGCGGCATCCGTCAGCGCAACCGTCGGGATCTCGTTCGTCCCGGCCATGGTGAAGATGTCACGCGTGGTGTCACCGAAGATCCGGGCCGTCGCGGGGCCGAGCACCTTGACCGTGAGGGCGGCAACGACCAGTGAGGCCGCGACCGCGACCTCCTGCGAACGAGCAACCTGGCCCTCTTTGCGCGCATCACTGCGTCGCCGGGCTGTCGGCTTCTCGGTCTTGTCGTCGTAACGACCCACCGGTCACTCCGCGGTGCGCGGCACATCCATGGCCACGGGTGCTCCGCGCGATCCGTTGCGGGAGCCTGATGTGGTCCACCTCGGCCGCGAGGCCCCGCACTTGAGCGCTTGGGGCCGATCCGACCCGGTCAGCTGCGGTCGAGGCGCACCTTGGGCCGCCGACCCTGCAAGGTCGTGTTCTCCAAGGCCTGGATGACCTCTTGGGCCTTGTCCGAGGGCACGTCGACGAGGGTGAACTTCGGGGCGATGTCGATGTTCCCGATGTCCTTGCCACGGACGCTGGTCTCGTTGGCGATCGCGCCGACGATGTCCTTGGGACGGACCTTGCCCTGGAAACCGACGCCGATCCACAGGCGCGTGGTGCCTTGGGACGGCGGACCCTTCGGACCGCTCTTGCCGCGGGGGCCGGTGCCGCCGAACTTGCTGGGACCACCCTTGTTGCCGCCGTACTTGCCGCCCTGGTTGCCGGGGCCGTCGGTGTGCAGTCGAACCTCGGGCAGGTCGCCCTCTTCCTCGTCCGCATCGGCGCCGATGGCGTCCTTGGCGATCGCGATCGCCGCGAGCGCGACGTCGACGAGGTCGTGGTCCTCCGCGAGGCGCTCGAGCACCTTGCGGTAACGGTCCAGATCGCCGGGCTCGGCGTCTTCGAGGCGGTCCTCGATCTCCATGCGGACCTGGTCGTCACGACGCTTGCGCAGGTCCTCGATCGAGGGAACCTGGGCAACGGGGAGCTTGGTCCCGGTGTGACGTTCGATGGCCTTGAGCAGGCGGTGCTGACGCGGCTCCACCAGGCTGATGGCCACGCCCTCGCGCCCCGCACGGCCGACGCGGCCGATGCGGTGGACGTAGGACTCCGGGGCGTTCGGCACGTCGTAGTTGACGACGTGGGTCAGGTGGTCGATGTCGAGACCACGAGCGGCGACGTCGG
>CBDTZE010000210.1:0-4494 GCA_965364815.1 uncultured Nitriliruptoria bacterium
CCCGCGGCCTCGTCGTCGGGTTGGTGACCGGCGACACGCGGGGCATCGCCCCGGCGACGCAGGACCTGCTGCGGGAAGCAGGCCTGAGTCACCTCACGGCCGTCAGTGGCTCGAACGTGGCCCTGGTGGTGGCCGCGATGGGCCTGCTGTTGGTGGCTCGGTCACCACGCCAGCGGCTGTTGGGGATCGCCGTGGCCGTGACGTGGTTCGCCGTCCTGACCCGGTTCGAACCAAGCGTCCTGCGGGCCTGCACGATGGTGGCCATCCTCGGCGCCGCGACACTGCGCCAGACGATCGGCGATGGCCGCCAGGCCTTGGCGGCCGCTGTGCTGGTGCTGCTCCTGGTCGACCCGTTCCTGGCGCGATCGCTGGGTCTGCTGCTGTCGGCTGCGGCAGCCGGCGGCATCCTGCTGCTGGTGCCCCGACTGCTCATCGCGACCGAGGCGCTGCCCCGTGGCATTCGGGCAGCGGTGGCCGTTGCCGTCGCCGCTCAGTTGGGCGTGGCTCCCGTCTTGCTGGCGGTCGAGGGAGAAGTCGGCCTCGCGGACATCCCTGCGAACCTCCTCGCGGTCCCACTGGCCGCGGCGGCGTCCCTCGCCGGTGGGGTCGCGGCACTGCTGGCCGTGATCTCGACGGGCCTGGCGTCGCCGTTGGTGTCCCTCGCCGCGGTCCCGGCGCGGGGCGTGCTGTGGGTCGCCGCCACCTTCGCGGACCGTGGCCCGAGCCTCGCGCTGGCCCGCCCGGTCTCCCTCGCCGCCGCTGTGGCCGTCGTGATCGCCTTCTTCGCGACCGGCGGCACCCGCCGACTGGCCTCGGCCATCGCCGTCGTCCTGGTGGCTGCGGTCGCTGTCCCGCCGGCCGGGGGACTCCCCGGCACGTTCCTCGTCACCGCGATCGACGTGGGCCAGGGCGACGCCATCCTCCTGCGGTCACCGGGCGGCGCACGAATCCTGGTCGACGTCGGTGGGGACGATCGCGCCGCAGACTGGCTGCGTCGCAACGGCATCGACCGCGTCGACCTGCTGGTCCTGACCCACCCGCACCAGGACCACGTGGGTGGGCTCGACCAGGTCCTGCGATCGGTCGAGGTCGGGGCGGTGTGGCATCGCCCCGTCGGGGACGACGCCCCGAACGTCGCTCCCGATGCCCTGCCGCACACCGGTGCTCGCACAACCGTCGCAGACCTCGCTCTCGAGGTGCTCGGACCCGACCGGGGTCGGCCCTTCGCCTGGTCGGACCGCGAGGTCAACGACACCTCGATCGTCCTGCGCGTGACGTGGCGGGGTCGATCCGTCCTGCTCACCGGGGACGCCGAGCACGCCGCACAGCAGCGACTGTTGGCACGCCCCGACCGTCTGCGCGTCGGGTTGCTCAAGGTCCCGCACCACGGCGGATCGACGTCCGACCCCCAGTTCCTGCAGGCGGCGGCCGCGCCCGTGGCCGTCATCTCTGTCGGCCGGTCCAACAGCTATGGCCATCCTCGGCCGGAGGTCCTCGACCAGTTGGCGGCCTCCGGTGCCCGGGTCCACCGGACCGACCTCGAGGGGACGGTGCACCTCACGGTGCCCGCGGCCGGTGCCGAGGTCGGGGCGCTGGCTAGCGTCGTCCTCCGAACCGACCAGGCCGTCGAAGTTGCCCGCACCCGTCATCCTGATCACCGCCGACGACGACCACCTGCTCCTGCGCGAGTACGAGGTCGTCCTTGCCGAGGTGCGCGCGGAACTCCCGGACGCGGACATCCAGGTCCACCTCACCGGCGACCTCGAGCACCTCCCGGACATGCGGACCAGTTCGCTGTTCGGCGGCGCGACCGTCGTGGTCATCCGGGGATTCGGTGCCAAGCCCGACCAGACCAAGGCCGGGCTCAAGGAAGACCTCGAGACCTACCTCGCGAACCCGGACCCCGAGGCCGTGCTGATCCTGGTGGCTCGCGGCACCGGGACGATCCGCAAGATCGCGACGCTGGCCGAAGAAGCCGGGCGGGTCGTGAAGGCTGGCATCCCCGCCCCGTGGGACGAGCGCGGTTGGCGCAACCTGATCCAGGGGGAGTTCCGTCGCGCCCGTCGTCGGTGTGACGCCTCGGCGGTGGAGGCGATCCTGGAGCGGGCAGGGACCAGCGCGGCGACGATCTCCAGCCACGTGTCGCAGGTCTGCCTCGCGCACGCCGATGTCGACACGTTGACCGAGAAGCACGTGGCCGCGGTGATCGAGGGTGCCGGCAACCAGGGCGCCCTGGCCATCGCCTCCGCGGCGGTCGAGGACCGCGACCCGGCTCGCACGGTGATCCTGGTGCGCGGCGCGCTGGCCGACGGGGAGCAACCGCTGGGTCTGCTTGGCGCCGTCACCGCGAAGATGCGTGACCTGATGGCTGCGCGCGCTGGGATGGACGTCGGCGAGGCCAAGTACCGCCCCGATCGCCCCGCCCCGAAGCGGCCCGTCAATCCCGGCATGGTCAAGCGCCTGGTGGAGACCGCCCGGCGCTACGAGGTCGGTGAACTGCAGTGGTGCCATGACCGGCTCGGGCAGGCCGACATCGCCCTGAAGGGCAACTCGGAACTGCCGCCCGACGTGGTGTTGGAGTTGGCGCTGCTGGACATCGCGACGCGCCGCAGTCCCGGCGCGCCGTGGGACCCGCGCTAGCGGCCGTCCACGACGCGGCGCACGGCCCGGGTGACGACGGCCAGTCCGTCCAGCGGCACCGTGTCGCCGGTCTCGAGATCCCGGACCGGCTCGGTGACGGCCTGAATTCGCGTGCCTCGAGCTTCCAGGAAGGCCGCGACGGCTTCGGCCTCCGTGCTTACGGGTGACTCTTCCAGGGCGCGCTCAACCGCGGATCGGCGCAGGTCGTCAAGGTCCAGGGCAAGGCCCTGGCGCTGTTCACGCTGCCAGCGTGAGTGGACATCGGAGCGCTGCAGCAGGGCATCGAGGCGCCGGATGCCGAGGGCGTCGTCGAGGCGAAGGAAGGCGTCGGCAACCGCGGACCCTGAGCGGCCCTTGGCGACCTGGGCGATCGCCGGGACCATCGCGAGCTCGTCCGTGGCGGCCAGGAACTGGGCCAGGTCGGCGTCGACGAGGTCGTCCATGAGCCGGGTGGCCCGGTCCTGGCGCGCGATGCGTTGTGACTCGGTGCCCAGCGACGGCAGCTCTCGTGTGATGGTCGTCATCAGTGGCCGGTCGCGCTCCACGATGGCGGTGATCGACGGGGCGTCCGCCCCGGCGAGATAGGCCAATCCGAGGGATCCGACGAGCTCGTGGATCCGCAGCGACAGGTCCATGTTCCGTTCGGGCGTGATGAGCCCGGTGAGGGCATCGACCTGGTCGTAGTGCTCCTCGGCGTGCGCGACCTCACGTGCAGCCCAGTAGGCCGTGGCGACCTCGGCGATCGGCCGGCCGGAGTTGCGCGAGGCCTCGAACGCGAACGCGATGCCCATCCGGTTGGCGAGGTCGTTGGCGATGATCGTCGCGACCAGCTCGCGACGCAGGCGGTGCTGCGGCAGCAGGTCGCCGAACCGCTCCACCAGCAGCGGCGGGAAGTACGTGTCCAGCGTTCCCTGGACCGAGGGCTCGTCGGGGAGATCCGATTCGAGGATCCGGGCCGTGAGCACCCGCTTGGCGTAGGCCAGCAAGACCGCCAACTCCGGGCGGGTCAGGCCGGCCCCGGCGTCGGCGCGCTCCCGCATCTCCGCGGTCGGGGGCAGGCCCTCGACGTCGCGGTGCAGGATCCCGCGTCCTTCGAGGTGCTGCATCAATCGCTCGTAGGCGAACATTGCCGTCGGGGCGCGCAGGAGTTCCAGCGACAGTCGCCGGGCCTGCAGTCGCACGTCGCGCAGGACGTGCTCGACGATGTCGGGCGTGACGGCTTCGAGTACCTCGTTGCGTTCCTCGTGCGTGATGCGACCGTCCTCGGTGGCGAGGCGCAGGAAGATCTTGACGTTGACCTCGTGGTCGGACGAGTCGACGCCCGCCACGTTGTCCACGGCGTCCATGTTCACTCGGCCGCCGCGACGGGCGTACTGGATGCGCGCCGCTTGGGTGATCGACAGGTTGGCGCCCTCGCCGATGACCCGGACCCGCATCTGGTCGGCGTCGATCCGGATCTCGTCGTTGGCACGGTCGCCGGCGTCGGCGTGGGTCTCAGCGGACGACTTGATGTACGTACCGATGCCGCCAGCCCAGAACAGGTCAGCGGGTGCCTGCAGGATCGCCTTCATGAGTTCGGGTGGCGACAGTTCGTCGGCCTCGATGCGCAGGGCGGCCTTGACCTGTGGGGAGATCGGGATCGACTTCGCGCTGCGCGGGAAGACGCCACCACCCTCGGAGAGCTTGGTCTTGTCGTACGACTCCCACGACGAGCGGGGGAGGGCGAACATGCGCTCGCGTTCGAGGAAGGACAGTTCCGGATCCGGGTCGGGATCCAGGAAGATGTCGCGGTGGTCGAAGGCGGCCACCAACTTGATGGCTCTGGAGAGCAGCATCCCGTTGCCGAACACGTCG
>CBDTZE010000211.1:0-4471 GCA_965364815.1 uncultured Nitriliruptoria bacterium
AGCGTCGGGGGCATAGCCCTCGAGGATGGCCACCGGCACGTCGACGTTGTGCGCAACCTCCTTGGCCAGTTGGCCGGTGCCTGCCGCCAAGGGCACCAGTCGGTCCTTGCCACAGGCGCGGCACCGGCGCACGCCACCCCAGCCGCAACGTTGGCATCGCAGCCGTCGTCCGTCGGGTTCCGTCGAACCGTCGCAGTCCGGGCAGGCGACCCGGATGCCGCAGGACTGGCAGACCAGGACGCGGCCCTCGCCACGGCGCGCGGCCAGGATCACGGCATGGCTGCCTTCCGCGATGGCCTCGCGGATGGCCTGGACCGCATCGTGACTGATGCGCGTGCGCGGCCCGCCACGCTCGTCGGCGACCTTGACCAGCGGTGCCGCCAGGCGCTCCTGTTTGCGGTCCGGGATGACCGTCGCCAGGCGTTGGTCGACCAGCAGGCGCCACGCCGGAGCGGACGGCACCAGGCCGACCAGCAGCCCGATGCCCTCGGCGCGGCGCGCCCGCTCCAGCACCACTTCACGCGCGTGGTGTCGAGGCGAGCGGCGCTCCTTGAAGGCCGGGTTGGCCTCGTCGACCGCAACGGCGAGGCCGAGGTCGGCGACCGGCCAGAAGGCGGTGCCGCGCTCCCCCACGACCACGCGTGCCCGGCCGCTGCGGAGCCGCAACCACCGGTCGTACTGGATTCGGGGCGAGGGGCCGCCGCGCACGTCGACCACCTCATGACCAGCGTCCTCGAGCTGCGCCACCAGGACGTCGGCCGTGAACGACGCAGGGTCGGGCACCAGGACCTGGACCCCGCGCCCCGTCGCCAGGACCCGGCCGGCCAACTCGGCGAGCCTTGCACCCACGTCCTCTCCCGGAAGCGGACGCCAGTACGTCGACTGCCCCGCGCGACTTCCCGCGGAGGCGAACAGGTCGGCCGCGCCCGCATAGCCGCGCCACGCGACGGGAACTTCGCCACGACCAGAATCGGTCAACGAATCGGGGACGTCGTCGACGAGGTGCCAGGTGGCCGGGTCCTCCCCCAACCACCCCGCGGCCACGCCGCGACGCTCGACGTCGACCGTGCGACCGGGCAGGGCGTGGCGAAGGACGTCGCCCAGTGGGGAGGCGAAGCGGTCAGCCGCCCATCGCAACAGGTCCGTCTCGGCGGCCGTCGCCCACGTGTGCTCCCCCAGCAGCTTCGCGATCGGTCGCAGACGGGACTCCGGGACCTCGGTCTCGTCGGAGACGGCCAGGACCAGGGCCCGTCGTGACCGGCCGGCGAACCCCACCTGGACCCGCATCCCGGGCCGGACCCTGCCACGCCACTCGTCGGGGACCAGGTAGTCGAAGGGCCGATCGAGGTGCAGTGGTTCGACCTCGACGGCCAGCCGGGCGATCCTGGGACCAAAGGGTTCGGGCCCCGCCGAAGCGGAGCCCGAGCCCGAGGTGGTTGCCGTCACTGTCAGACGTCTGCAGCCGACTTGAGTGCGTCGGCACGGTCGGTCTTCTCCCAGGTGAACCGGTCTCCGGTCCGCCCGAAGTGCCCGTAGGCCGCGGTGGCCTGGTAGCCGGGGCGCCGCAGGTCGAGGGCCTCGACGATCGCGCCGGGGCGCAGGTCGAAGACCTCGTTGATCGCGGCCTCGATCTTCGCCGGGTCCACCGTCGAGGTGCCGAAGGTCTCCACGAACATCGAGACGGGCCGCGCGACGCCGATGGCGTACGCGACCTGCACCTCACAACGGGTCGCAAGGCCAGCCGCGACGACGTTCTTCGCGACCCAACGGGTCGCGTAGGCGGCCGAGCGGTCGACCTTGGACGGGTCCTTGCCGGAGAAGGCGCCGCCGCCGTGGCGAGCCATGCCGCCGTAGGTGTCGACGATGATCTTGCGACCGGTCAGGCCGACGTCACCGACGGGACCCCCGATGACGAACCGGCCCGTCGGGTTGATCAACGCCTTGAAGTCGTCGGCGACATCCAACTTGAACCCGGCCAGGACGTGGTCGATCACGTGCTCACGGATGTCGG
This sequence comes from uncultured Nitriliruptoria bacterium, assembly GCA_965364815.1. Taxonomy (GTDB): domain Bacteria; phylum Actinomycetota; class Nitriliruptoria; order Nitriliruptorales; family Nitriliruptoraceae; genus CBDTZE01. The sequence goes on from CBDTZE010000211.1 coordinate 2,012, forward strand.
GACGCAGGTGACCGTCGAGGTCGATGCCGTCCTTGTGCTGCGTGGAGATGACGGCGGCCGTGACGCCGACCGGCCGGCCGTCCTCGTAGGCGACCGTGATCTGCGTCTTGCCGTCGGGCAGGACGTAAGGCAGCTCCCCACTCTTGCGCACCTCGGTGAGGCGCTCGGCCATGCGATGCGCGAGGTGGATCGGGAGCGGCATCAGGACGTCGGTCTCGTCGCAGGCGTACCCGAACATCATCCCCTGGTCGCCGGCTCCCTGCGTGTTGTACGGGTCTGCCTCGTCGGCCAACTCACGGACCTCGTAGGCGTCGTTGACGCCCTGGGCGATGTCGGCGGACTGCTCGTCGATGGCGACAGACACGCCACACGTGTTGCCGTCGAAGTACTTCTCACCAGCGTCGTAGCCGATCTCGATGATCGTCTCGCGGGCGATCCTCGCGATGTCGACATAGCCCTTGGTCGAGATCTCGCCGGCGACCATGACCTGGCCGGTCGTGACGAAGGTCTCGCAGGCGACGCGGCTGCCCGCGTCCTGGTCGAGGCAGGCGTCGAGAACGCCGTCCGAGATCTGGTCGGCCATCTTGTCGGGGTGACCTTCGGTCACCGACTCGGAAGTGAACAGGGTGCGATTTGCCATGGAACGGTCCAGGTCTTCGTGAGAGTCGCGTGGCGCCGGACTCGGCGAGGACGCGAGATGATGTGTGAGGGGGAGCCTAACCGAGCAGTGTGACGACTTCGTCCCACAGGCGGTCGGCCACCTCGAGCTTGCTTGCCAGCGGCACCTCGACACGACGTCCGTCGGCGCCCAGGAGGACCACGTGGTTGGTGTCGACGCCGAAGCCAGCGTCCGTGCGGCTGACGTCGTTGGTGACCAGCAGGTCGACGCCCTTGCGTTCCAACTTCGCGCGGCCGTTGGCCTCGACGTCGTCGGTCTCTGCGGCGAAACCGACCAGCACCGGACGTTCGGTACCGGCGGCGCGGCGGTTCGCGCCCAACTCCGCGAGGATGTCGGGGTTCGGGACCAGCGTGACCTGCTCCAGGCCGTCGGCCTTCTTCAGCTTGCGGTCGGCCACCTGGGCCGGCCGGAAGTCGGCCACCGCCGCGGCCTTGACGATGACGTCGACCTCATCGGCGAGGCCCAGGACCACGCCGTGCATGTCGAGCGTGGTGACGACGTCGTGGCGCACGACGCCCGTAGGTGTCGACAGGTGGGTCGGCGCGGCGACGAGGTGGACCTTGGCGCCGCGAGCCGCAGCAGCCTGCGCGATGGCGAAGCCCATCTTGCCCGTCGAACGATTGCCCAGGAACCGGACCGGATCGATCGGCTCACGCGTGCCGCCAGCGGTGACCAGCACCGTCCGCCCCGCGAGGTCATCGCGATCCGTCGCGGTGATGGCCGCAGCCACGGCGGCCGCGAAGTCCTCGGGCGAGGCGGCTCGACCGGCCCCGACGTCCCCGCCCATGAGCGGGCCCTCGTCCGGGCCGACGATCGTGGCGCCGCGGTCGCGCAGTGTCTGCACGTTCGCCTGCGTCGCGGGGTGGTGCCACATCTCGGTGTGCATCGCCGGGGCGAGCACGAGCGGGCAGGTGGCGACCAGCAGCGACGCGGTCAACAGGTCGTCCGCAAGTCCGTTGGCGGCCTTGGCCAGGGTGTGGGCGGTCGCCGGATAGATGGCCACGACGTCGGCGCCGCGGGCCAACGCCACGTGCGTCTCACGGTCGACGTCGTCCCAGACCTCGGTCCGGACGGGGCGTCCCGTGATCCCTTCCAGGGTCGGGGCGCCCAGGAAACGCAGGGCCCCGCGTGTCGGGACGGCGTCAACGGTCGCGCCCGCACCGATCAGGAGCCGGGCAACGATCGCCGACTTGTAGGCGGCGATGCCGCCACTGACCCCCAACAGCACACGACGCCCGGCCAGGGAACCCGGCTCGAGCGTCGTGGACATGGTCTTGGTCACTCGCCGTCGGCGTACGTCGTGGTCTCGCCGCCGATGAAGGCGAGCGGGTCCTCGGAGGACTCGTCGTACTGCCCGGGAACGCCCTCTTCGATCTTGCCCTGGGCGATCTCCTCGAGGGCGATCGACAGCGGCTTGCTGGACTCGATCGAGACCAGCGGCGGCACGTGCTGGCCGAGGCCCTCGCCGAGCTGGACGTAGTAGTCGTTGATCTCACGGGCTCGCTTGGCAGCGAGGTGGACGAGGGTGAACTTCGAGTTCACGGCCTCGCGAAGGTCGTCGATCGTTGCCATGCGCCACGTCCGGTTCTGTCGGGGGGGTGCGGGAAGGGAAGCGGCCCGGTGGTCGCCGGGCCGTCAGGTGTTCGGGAGGATAGCGGCGCCTGCCACACAGGCTCGCGCAGGAGCCCCCACCAGCGCACGCCCGTCACGACCGGTCAGGCCGTGCGGCGGTGCCGAGCACGCTCGATGAGATCGATGATCTCGTCCGTGGCCCGTTCGAG
>CBDTZE010000212.1:0-4469 GCA_965364815.1 uncultured Nitriliruptoria bacterium
CTGGCGGGCGGAGTTGGGGTCGTAGCGGTCGTCGCGGAACAGGTACTCGATCTCTGAGCGACCGAGGACGGTCTTGCCCTGACGTTGCGTGATGTTGCGCCAGTACAGGTCACCGGACTTCTCGAACGACGTCGACGGCAGCGGTGCGGCACCCGTCACGGGTGCATGCGTGCCGATCGTGATCTTGTCCGCCGTGACGCCGGTGCGGTCGCTGCCACGAACCTGGGCCTTCTGCGACTGCTGGGCGGGGGCACTGGACGGTGCCGGGGCCGCCCCGGGTGCGGGGGCCGTCTGCGGTGCCTGGCTGTTCGCCGGCGGCGCCGCCGGTCCTCCCGACGAGGGCGTCGTCGAGACGCCACTGTCCGACCTCGGTGCGTCGGCGACCTCTGGCGAGGTCACGGAGGCCTCCTGGGTGCCGTCGGCCGACGAGGTGTCCACGAAGGCGGTCTCCCCGGTGTCCACTGGCGCGGCCAGCGGAGCGGATGCGAGCGGCGCGCCCGAGCCCTCGACGTGGATGCCAGCCTTCTGGCCACAGGCCGTCAGGGCCATGGCGAAGACCACGGCCGCTGCCGCCGTTCGCCTCCCCCCGGTCAACGAACGGCCGTTTCCGGTTCCGGGCGTCACAATTTCCGACATGCGCTGGCTCCCTTGTTCCTGGCTCCCCCTGGAGTTCTTCGCCGCCGGGGGTGGTTGCTCCTGCAGGAGTCCCCGGAGACCTACTCTCCGCGCATGCGCACCCGTGAACGGGCCACCGCCCCGACCCCGCGGCTGCTGCCCGCGTTGTTGACCGCCCTGGCCCTGCTGGCCGGGGCCTGCGGACCGATGGTCACCCTCGAACCCGGTGATGTCGCCGCGCTGGTCCAGCAACCCCTGACCTCCCAGGTGTTCGCCGCAGACGGCACGCTGCTCGCGGAACTCCACGGGGAGCAGGACCGGGTCGAGGTCGCCCTCGACGACGTGGCGGACGTGCTGGTCCAGGCCGTGCTGTCGATCGAGGACCGCCGCTTCTTCCTGCACGCCGGGGTCGACCTCGCCGCCGTGGCTCGTGCAGCCCTGCGCAACGTCGAGGGCGGCGGGATCGAGCAGGGTGGCTCGACGATCACCCAGCAGTACGTCAAGAACGTGATCACGGGGCCGGCCCAGACCCTGGAGCGCAAGGCCCGGGAAGCGGCCTTGGCGTGGCAGTTGGAGCAGAAGTACTCCAAGGGCGAGATCCTCGAGCGCTACCTCGACACCGTCTACTTCGGCAACGGGGCCTACGGCGTCGGGGCGGCCTCCCGGCGGTACTTCGGGAAGCCGGCCGCGGCCCTCACCCTCGTCGAGGCCGCGCAACTGGCCGGCAACATCGCCTCGCCGACCCGCTTCGATCCCTACGCCTCCCCCGACGCCGCCCGCGACCGTCGTGGCCTGGTGCTCGACGCGATGGTCTCCGTTGGGCACATCTCCGAGGAGGAGGCCCAAGCTGCGAAGGACACGGAACTCGACCTCGTCGACCGGACCATCGTCGACGACGCCGTGGCCCCGTACTTCGTGGCCGAGGTCAAGCGGCTCGTCCAGCATGACCCCGAGGGGATGTTCAGCGCCCTCGGCCTCGATGTCGACGACCGGGTCGACGCGCTGTTCACCGGCGGTTTGCGGATCCACACCACCCTTGACCCCGACATGCAGAAGCAGGCCGAAGCTGCGGTCGCGGCCACCCTGTCGGAGCGCGAGGACCCCTACGCAGGCCTGGTCGCCCTCGATCCCCGCACCGGCGAGGTCCGGGCGCTGGTCGGCGGTCGCGACTGGAACGATCCCGACGACCCGTTCGCCCGGTTCAACCTCGCCACACAGGCCCGTCGCCAACCAGGCTCGTCCTTCAAGCCCTTCGTGCTGGCAACCGCCCTGTCGCGCGGCATCTCGCCGGATCGGACCTACCCGGGTGGCGCCTGCGTCAGCTTCCGATCCATCCCGGACTGGAGTCCGTGCAACTACGGCGGGACCTCCTACGGGCCGCTGTCCCTGCGCGAGGCAACGGTCCGGTCCGCCAACACCGTGTTCGCCCGGTTGACCGTGGACGTCGGGGCGCAGGCGGTCGTGCAGACGGCCCGGACGCTGGGCATCACCAGCGACCTGCCGATGGTCCCCGCGATCGGGTTGGGCGTCGGCGAGGTCACCCCCTTCGAGATGGCGCAGGCGTACTCGTCGTTCGCGACCCTGGGGCAACTCCACCCTGCTCACCTGATCAGCCGCATCGAGACCGCTGACGGCGAGATCCTCTTCGAGCAGGACCTCGCCGGCTACCGCGTGCTGGACGAAGCCGTGGCCTGGCTGGTCACCCAGACCCTGCAGGACGTGATCCGGCGCGGCACGGGTGTCCGGGCCGGCGTGGACCGACCGCAGGCCGGCAAGACCGGCACCTCACAGGACAGCTCCGACGCCTGGTTCATCGGTTACACCCCGGAGTTGGTCGCCGCGGTCTGGGTCGGCTTCCCGGAGGGTCGCGTTCCGATGGTCCCGCCCCGGACCCGCCAACTGGTCGAGGGCGGTCGTTGGCCGGCCGAGATCTGGGGCGCCTTCGTCGAGGAGGCCCTCGCCGACGTCCCACCCACGGCCTTCCCCGCCCCCGACCTGACGATCGTCACCGTCGAGGTGGACGGAAGCCGCGACTGCCTGCCCAACCCGTACACGCCGCCGGAGTTGGTCGAACGCCGCGAGTACGTGTCCGGGACCGAGCCGACCTCCCGTTGCACCGAACCTGCCGGCCCCCCTATCGACGACGTTCCGCTGGTGGTGGGCTTCCCGGTGGAGGTCGCCAAGCGGATCCTGGGAGAACAGGGCTTCGTGCTGGACATCCGCCCCGAGGCCTCCGACGTCTACCCCACCGGCATCGTCGCCCGTCAGCGACCCGGGCCTGACGGCCGCACGCTGGAACGTGACGGCAACGCCGTCGTGCTGTGGGTCTCCAGCGTCGTGCGCACCCGGTCACGGGTGCCGGACGTCACCGGCCTGGACGTGGACGATGCCCTGATCCGACTGGAGGCCCAGGGCTGGATCGTCGAGTGGCGCGAGCAGTGCCCGGTGGACGGATGCACCGTGGGGCCTCGGCGCGTCTGGGAGCAGACCCCGGGACCCGATGCCGTCACGACCGACCACTCGGTGATCCGACTGAAGATCGCGCCGGCCTGACCGCCGACCTCAGCCTGCGCGGACGTCAGCCGCCCACTGCAGGAACCGAGACTGCTCCCACGTGTTGGCGATCTGCTCCGGCGTCGCCCCGGCGCGGCGGGCGTTGCGGACGCCGTGCACGTGATTGGCGTACTCACGCACGTGGTGGGCGTCGGTGGAGATCACGAACAGGACCCCGCGTTCGAGGCCGGCGCGAACCACGTCCGCCGAGGCGTCGAGGCGCTTCAGGTTGGCGTTGATCTCCAGGGCCGTCCCGGTCTCCACGCACGCCTCGAAGATCGGGTCGAGGTCGAGTTCGATCCCGGGGCGCTTCCCCAGCATGCGCCCGGTGAGGTGACCGATCACGTTCACTGCCGGGTTCTGGATGGCGTTGACGATGCGTTGGGTCTGTTCCGCCGCAGGTCGCCGGAAGTGGCTGTGGACGCTGGCCACGCACCAGTCGAACTCCTCGAGGAAGTCCTGGTCGTAGTCCAGTGAGCCGTCGGCACCCATGTTGAGTTCGACGCCATGCAGCAACGCCATGTCTGGCTGGTTCTCCTGGATCTTGCGAAGCTGGGCCCGCTGCTTGCGCATGCCGTCGCGGGACACGCCGTTGATGCGCAGATCCTCGGCATGGTCGGTGATGGCCAAGTAGGCGAAGCCCCGCGCGGCGGCCGCGGCAACCATGTCCTCGAGCGTCGATCGTCCGTCGCCGGATGCCGTCGAGTGGTCGTGCAGGTCGCCCTTGAGGTCCGCAACCTCGACCAAGCGGATGGGCCCGGCCTCCGCGAGCGTGAGCTCGCCTCGGTCCTCGCGCAGCTCCGGTGGCACCCACGACAGTCCGAGGGCCTCGTAGACGTCGGCCTCGGTCGCTCCGGCGCGCACGGCGCCGCCCTCGAGCTCGGTCAGGGCGTACTCGTTGAGCGTGAGGCCGCGGTCAAGCGCCCGCTGACGAAGGCGGATGTTGTGGGCCTTGGACCCGGTGAAGTAGACGAGGGCTGCGCCGAAGGACTCGGGCGGCACGACACGGACGTCGACCTGGACGCCGTCCCGGGTCAGGATCGAGGTCTTGGTCTCGCCATGACCGATGATCTCTCCGAGGTCCTCGTGCTCTGCGACCCAGGACATGACGCGTGGCGCGACCTCGGCCGGGGCGGAGACCAGCAGGTCCAGGTCCCCGACGTCCTCGCGGAACCGACGCAGCGATCCGGCGTAGGCCGCGTCAAGCACGCCCTCGATGCCCAGCAGGCCGGCGACGAACTCCTCGGCCAGGGGCACGGCGGTGAAGGACGGCACGCGCCGGTCCTTGCTGTGCAGGCCCA
>CBDTZE010000213.1:0-4467 GCA_965364815.1 uncultured Nitriliruptoria bacterium
CTCACCTGCTGCGACCGCGGCCTGGTCTCCCCGCCGGGCGCCCTCGGCGTCGACGAGGCGGACCCAGCCGCCGGCGGGGCCGGCCTCGCCCCGACCGACGGGGGCGACCCAGCCGGGAGGAGCCGCCGGAAGAGTCGTCACTCGACGGTGACGGTCTTGGCCAGGTTGCGAGGCTGGTCGACGTCCTTCCCGAGGCCCGTCGCGACGTGATACGCGAAGAGCTGCAACGGGACGACGGCGAGGACGGGCGCGGCCAGTTCGTGGGTCGAGTCCGGGATGGTCACGATGTCGTCGGCGTGCTCCTTGAGCGCGGCCGTCGAGCCCTCCGACCCGATCGCCAGGATGCTGGCGCCGCGGGCCCGGACCTCCTGGATGTTGGAGACCATCTTCCCGAAGACGTGCCCGGCCGTGGCCACGGCGACGACCAGGGACCCCTGCTCGATGAGGGCGATCGGACCATGCTTCATCTCGCCGGCGGGGAACGCCTCGGCGTGGAGATAGCTGATCTCCTTGAGCTTGAGCGCGCCCTCGAAGGCGATCGGCAGGCCGGTGTGCCGGCCGATGAACATCGCGTAGTGGACGTCGCGGTACTTCTCCGCCAGCGCCTTCATCTGCTCGTCGGTCTGGAGGACCTGCTGCAGCTGCTCGGGGATCTGCTGGAGGCGGCCGAGGATGTCGCCGGCCTCGCTGGCGTAGATCTTGCGCTTGGTCTGACCCAACCACAGGCCCAGCAGCAGGCAGCCGACGAGCTGGGTCGTGAAGGCCTTGGTGGAGGCCACGGCGACCTCGGGTCCGGCCCGCGTGTAGAGGACGGCGTCGGCCTCGCGCGCCAGCGTGGAGCCGACGACGTTGACCATCGCAAGAACCTTGGCGCGCTGGTCGCGGGCGTGGGCGGCGGCGGCCACGGTGTCGGCGGTCTCGCCGGACTGCGAGATCGCGATCACCAGCGTGTGCTCGGACAGGATCGGGTCGCGGTAGCGGAACTCGCTGGCGACCTCGACCTCGACGGGGATGCCGGCCCAGTGCTCGATGGCGAGCTTGCCCAACATGCCCGAGTAGAGCGAGGTGCCGCAGGCGACGATGAAGACCTTGTCGATCTGCGCCATCTCGTGCTCGTCGACCTTGAGCTCGTCGAGGTGCAGGCGGCCGTCGGTCAGGCGGTTGCGCAGCGTCTCACGGATGGCCTCGGGCTGCTCGTGGATCTCCTTGAGCATGAAGGAGTCGTAGCCCTGCTTCTCTGCCGCGGACAGATCCCAGGTGACCGTGAAGCGGTGCGGCTCGGCGTCGTTGCCGGCGAGGTCGACGATCTTGATGCCCTCGGAGGTGATCTTGGCGACCTGGTCGTCCAGGAGCGCGGCGACGTCACGGGTGTGGGCGATCAGGGCGGCGGCGTCCGAGGCGCAGTAGCCGACGCCGTCGGCGTGTGCGACCAGGAGCGGGGCCTCGCGCTTGGCGACGACGATCACGCCGGGCTCGTCAACGGACACGAAGCAGAGCGAGAACGCGCCCTCCAGGCGGGCGATCACGTTGCGGACGGCGGTGAAGAGGTCGGAGCCCTCGCTGGCCAGTTCCTTGGCGACGAGGTGGGCGACGACCTCCGAGTCGGTGTCCGACTGGAAGACCGCACCGTCGAGGCCGCGCTTGAGCAGCTCGTAGTTCTCGATGATGCCGTTGTGGACGACCGCGACCTTCTGGGTGGGGTCCATGTGCGGGTGCGAGTTGCGGTCGTTGGGCTCACCGTGCGTGGCCCAGCGCGTGTGCCCGATGCCGGTCGAGCCGTCGAGGGTCTGGCCGTCGACGGCGTCCTTGAGGTTCTGCAACTTGCCGGCGCGCTTGACCACGCGCAGGTCACCGTGTTGCAGGACGACGCCAGCTGAGTCGTAGCCCCGGTACTCGAGCCGCGAGAGGCCTTCGAGGATCGTCGCCAGCGCGTCTTCGCGCCCGGTGGTTCCGATGATGCCGCACATGCAGGGACCTCGTGGGAGTGGAGCACCGGACGGTACTGCCCGAGGGCAGCACCGGTCCCGTTCAGGATGGTCTCAGGGGACGTCGCGCGTCTGGAGGAAGCGGGTCGTCAGGGCAAGCCCGACCCCCGTCGTGGCAAGCAACGTCGCAACGGCGCTGAAGGTGCCCACCTGCGCCATGGTCGACTCCACGGAGATCAGGTTGGAGAACAGGCCGGTCGCCCAGCGCCGGACCGTCCAGGTCGCAACGCCGTCGGACAGGGCGGCGAAGAAGCCCTCCCAGAGCAGCACGTAGAGCAGCCCGACCAGCAGCGACTTCGTGGTGCGCAGACCGAAGGCGACGAAAGCGGTGCCGTAGGCCAAGGAGGCCAGCGACCCGGCGACGCCGATCGGCAGCAGCAGGTCCGCCCGGCCGCCAAGCACGGCCACCACTGCGCCGATCATGAACGACACCGGGACGGTGACACTCCACGTCGCCAGGCATGCCCCGAGGGCCAACTGCCAGCGCGGGATGGGCTTGAGCCACAGGTAGACCAGCGTCCCGTCGTCGCGCAACTCGCCCAGCGCAGCGACCGCGAAGACCAACGTCACCAGGGGGACCGCCAGCAGGAGCACCCCGGTGTTCATCAGTCCGGAGATCGCCTGCGACGGGGCGCCACCGACGTTGGCCGCAAAGGCGGCCAACCCCAACAGGACGCCGAGGACGATCGCGACGGAGAGGCGGGCGCGCGTCATCAGCAGGCGCCGAACCACCCGGGCAACCGCGAGCATGGGTTGGAACGCCATCAGCGACCTCCGACGAGGTAGCGGAAGACGGACTCAAGGTCCTCGTCCAGCGGTTCGACCTCGATCAGGCGCGCCCCGACACGTTGCGCGGTCGGGGCGATGGCCTCGCGGAAGGCGAGTGCGTCGGACGTCTGGACCTCCAGGCGATCGGTGCCCGTCACCTGCACGCCTTGGGCGTGCCCGTCTGCGACCAAGGCGGCGCCAAGGACACGCGGGGCGTCGGTTCGGACCCGTAGCCGACGGGGACGGTCGTCCAGCAGGTCACGCACGTCGTGGAAGTCGCCCTCGGCCACCAGTCGGCCCCCGGCGAGCAGCAGGATCCGGGAACCGAACCGTTCGACCTCGTCGAGCACGTGGCTGGAGACCAGGACCGCCCGGCCGTCATCGGCGAGGTGGCGAAGCAGGGCGATCATCGACACGCGTTGCCGGGGATCGAGGCCGTTGAGCGGCTCGTCGAGCACCAGGAGGCCGGGATCGTGCACCAGTGCCTGCGCCAACTTGATGCGCTGCCGCATGCCCTTGGAGTAGGTCGACAGTTTCCGGTCGCCTTCCGCGGAGAGGCCGACCCGCTCGAGCGCCTGGTCGGCCAGGCGTCCCGCGTCCGCCAGTCCGTGCATCGCGGCGTTCTCGGACAGGAAGGCCCGGGCCGCCATGGCACCGAACAGTTCTTCCTGCTGGGGCACCACCCCGATGCGTCCCAGCCGCGCCGGGTCCTCACGAGGTGGTCCGCCGAAGACCTCGACCCGGCCGTCGGTCGGCGTGGTCTGTCCGGTCAGCAGCCGGATCACCGTGGACTTGCCCGCCCCGTTCGGCCCCAGCAGCGCCGTCATGCCGGACGGCACCTCGAAGCTGACCTCGCTCACCGCGACGACATCGCCGAAGACCTTGGTCACCTTGTCCATGCGGGCGATCGTCATCGCGTCACCTGCAGTCGGTGGTAGCGGAAGCGGACCAGTGCCAACAGTCCGCCGACCCACGCAAGCCAGGCGATGGCGGACGGGAGCACCCCGAACGGGGCGCCCGGCCCGCCTTGGCCGTGGACGTGGATGACGACGGCGAGGAAGGCCTGGTTGACGTCCAACATCCCGAAGGCCTCGGGAAGGTGGAAGCCCTCGACGATGCCACCGACGACGATCCCGGACACCATCACGAACCCGACGACCAACGCACCGGCCGCCCCCTGGCGATCGGCGATCGCGGCGGCCGCCATGCTCAGCGCCCCGTACGCGATCGCCATCAACGTCCCCGCCGTCAGGACCTGCAGTACGTCCGTGGCCACGTCCGCGCTGCTGAGGGTCGACGCCGCAGACAACGATGTCCCCAGTACGTAGACCAGCGACGGGACCGTGGTCAGCGCCCACAGGTAGCCCATGACTGCGATGGCCTTGCCCACCAGGTAGGTGTCGCGCGTCAATGGGCTCGCCAGGTAGAGCGCCAGGGTGCCGTGCGCCCGGTCTCCGCAGAGCGCAGCGGGCCCGGCGATCGCGGCCGCGACATAGGTCAGGAAGATCGTTCCTCCCAGGTAGGCCTCCGGGCCCGGGAGCAACTCCGTTGCGAACTCCCGGGCGAATGCCGGGATGGCCAACAGCGCGGCGGTGAAACCCAGGGCAGGGAGCAACGCCACGACCAGGACGCCGAACGGGATGACCTTGGCCCGGGCCCTGCGGCGGTAGCCGAGGATGAACCGCAGGGTGTGGTCGGCAACAGCGCGCATCGC
>CBDTZE010000214.1:0-4461 GCA_965364815.1 uncultured Nitriliruptoria bacterium
GTCGCCACCAGACCCAGACGATGGCGAGCGTCCACAGGGCAGCGACGCCCACATGAAACAGGGCCTGGCCGGCCTCACCCTCCAGGGCACGGCCCATCGCCAGCCCCGCCTGCCCGGGTGGCGTGTACGAGACCCAATCGGGGCCGCTCAGCGAGCGAGTCGCGCTGAGTCGGTCGAGGTCGCTGGACCCAGGTTCGGGCACGAACTGAAAGGCGGCATAGGAGCCGACTCCGAGGAGCGCCGAAAGGGTGATCGAGAGGTCGCGACCTCGCCGGGTCGTCAGCAGCCGGGACATGCCGGTGGTCACCATCCGGCTGGCCGCAAGGGCCATCACCAACAGCACCAGCGCGGCGAGCAGCACCACGGCCCCGGATCCGGCCGGGGCTCCCACCGCGACGTTCGCCGCCAGGACGATGCCACCCAGAATCAGCATGGTCGCCAGCGCCCCGAAGGAGATCGAACTCGCCGCGAGCATCCCCAGCATCAGCGTTGGTGGGCGGATGGGCAGGACCGCCAACCGTCGCGGGTCGAGGGTCTCGTCTGAACCGAAGGACATCAGCGGCAGCACGGCCCATGCGGCGACGATCGTGAGGGCCAGGGTGGGAAGGAAGCGGAAGGCCGTTGCCGGCTGCGAGGCCACCATGGCGAACACGCCCAGGCCAAGGAAGCCGCCGACCATGACGGTGACCGCGAGGCTGAACCAGATCCCGTATCGGCCCAGCGGGGTCCGTCGCAGACTGTTGCGAACCAGGGCCCACTTCAGCCGGAAGAAGATCCCAACCACGACAGCGCCGTTCCGTCGGAGTCGACCGCACCCACGGCGGCGGCGAAGACGTCCTCGAGGTCTCCGCCCTTGGCAAGTTCTTCGAGCGGCGCATCCGCCACGATCCGCCCCTTGTCGATGATCGCGACATGCGTGCAGACCTGCTCGACCACGGTGAGGACGTGCGAGGAGAACACCACCGTGCCGCCGGCGGCGGTGTAGCGCTGCAGGACGCCCCGGATCGTGCGCGCCGACACCGGGTCGATGGCCTCGAACGGCTCGTCGAGGAAGAGCCCCCGAGGGTTGTGCACCAGCGCCGTCGCCAAGCCGATCTTCTTGCGCATGCCGTGGCTGTAGTCGACGACGAGGTCGGACTGCTGGCCCGTGAGGTCGAGGACCTCCAGCAGTTCCGTCGAGCGATCGTGGAGTGTCGTTCGGTCCATGCCGCGCAGCAGTCCATGGAACTCGATCAGCTCTGCACCGCTGAGACGATCGAAGAGCTGCTCGGAGTCCGGCAACACCCCGGCGTTGGCCTTCGCGACGTTGGGGTCAGCCCACACCGAGGCGCCAAGGACCTTCACAAGGCCCGACGTCGGTCGCAGCAGCCCGGTCATCATGCGCAGCGTCGTGGTCTTGCCCGCGCCGTTGGGCCCAAGAACGCCGTAGAAGGAACCGACCGGGATGCGCAGGTGCAGGTCCCACACGGCCCACGCGTCACCGAAGGACCGGGACAGCCCTTCGGCCTCCACCGCCCACGCGCCGTCTGTCATCCAACCGCCTCGTTCTCGGTGACCGACCCTAGGTCCGCCCGCCGCGGCAGTCGACGCTCCACCAGCATCGCGAGTGCCAGCCAGCCGATCGGCTCCACCAGGAACCGGAACCGATAGTTCTCGCCCACCTCGACCAGGGTGGACACGGCCGTGACGTACACGACGGTGGCACCCATCACGGCCAGTGCGAGGTCGCCGGGCCGGTGACGTCCCCGCAGCCGGCGCCACAGACCAGCAACTCCCAGAAGCACCGGGGCGACGATGAGGGCGACCGCGGTCCCGGACATCGACGAGGCGAAACACGGTCGGGATGCATCCGCGGTCGGTTGGAGCAGGATCACCCTGTCCCAGAAGCCTCGCCAACGATCCAACGCCCCGTACGCAGCCTCGACCTGGGTGGAGGCGTGACCGGGACGCAGGAAGTAGCAGGTGGCCCGGACGGCCTGGGTACGCAGAACGTCGGGGCGGGCATCCACGATCTGTCCGGCCGCCGTCGCATAGGCCCGCGACGCCGCGACGACACCGAGGTTGTGGAGATTGCGGACCCCGTTCGACGTCGCGACCCGGTCCAACAGCTCCACACCGGTCGGCTCAGGGAGCTCGATGTACGGGGCGTAGTGGTACGGGGCCTGGAAGGAGGGCACGGCGGCGATGGGGTCGACGACCCCCTCGTCGATGAGCTGTCGGAGTTCGTCTGCGGGCAGATGTGCCGCTGTGACCTTCTGCAGCGACATGCCGAGCCACGTGCTGGCGGTGAACTCTCCGGTGAACGACGCCACATGCCCATACCAACCGACCACGACGAGGACCGGCAGGACGGCAGCAGCCAACACCCGTGGGCCGGGACGTCGTCCCGACCACGCCAGCGCCAGGAGCGCGACACCCATGACCCAGGCGAGGTGGAACAACGACCGGGTGAGCGCCACCGTCGCGGCAAGGCCGACGCCCGCCCACAGCCACGCCGGTGCTGAGGTCCGATCCCACTGGTCCACGGCAGCGACCGTCGCCAGGACAAGCGCGGCGACCGGCAGCGTGTAGAAGACGAACAGCTCGTAACCCACCAGTGTGGGGGAGAGACTGACGGCAAGGGCCAGGCTCGCGGCCAGCCACGGCCGGACGTCGAACCGACGAGCCAGGACGAACAACAGGCCGACCACCAGGATGCCGGCCCCGGCCAGGATGGTCCGGTACGACGGATGGTGCAGCCACGCAGGCAGTTGCTGAACGACGGCAACCACGGCGTTCCACAGCGGCGGCTGGGCGTGCAGGTGCCAGAGGGTCTCGAACGGCTGGTCACGGAGCAACTGAAGGTCCGCGACCTGCCAGTAGCCCGTCAGCGGCAGGGTGGACAGGGCGACACCGCCGAGCCACAGGAGGATCCGGACGGCCAGGTGCGCGACCAGCACGCCCCCAAGCCAGGGGTCGTCGTGCAGGCGAGATCGCAGCCATTGCCCAGCACGTCGCACGCCAACTCCCCACCGACCTTGGTGACGCAGGGAACCTCGCCGGCGGCCGCGAGCGTGGCACGCGGCTCCGTACGCTGACCCCATGGCCCGCCGCAACCCCGCTCTCGACTTCCGCCCCGAAACCGGGAGCATCCCGACCGAGCCCGGCTGCTACCTGTTCAAGGACAAGCACGGGCGGGTCGTCTACGTCGGCAAGGCCAAGAACCTGCGCCAACGCCTGTCGAACTACTTCCAGGCGTGGCACAACATCCACACCCGGACGCAGGCCATGCTGGAGGCCGCCACCAGCGTCGAGTGGATCCTGGTCGACACCGAGGTGGACTCGCTCCACCTCGAGTTCACCCTCATCCAGAAGCACCGGCCCCGTTACAACGTCCGGTACACCGACGACAAGTCGTATCCGTACCTGGTGCTGGAGACGTCCAAGGACGTGCCCCGAGCTCGCGTGCGTCGGGGGATCATCCCCAAGGGCGACCGCACGTTCGGCCCCTACGCCCACGCGTACGCGATCCGCGAGACGTTGCAGGACCTGCTCCGAGTCTTCCCGGTCCGCACCTGCTCTCAAGGCGTCTATGACCGGTGCAACCGCATCGGCAAGCCGTGCCTCTACTTCCACATCGAGAAGTGCGCGGGCCCCTGCGTGGGCGCCGTCACCGAGGCCGAGCACCGCGGGATCGTCGATGACCTCATCGACTTCCTCGACGGCAACCAGGATCCGGTGTTCGAACGCCTCGAGCGAGAGATGCTGGAGGCGTCGCAGCGCCAGGAGTACGAGCTGGCCGCGCGCCGTCGCGACCAACTGGAAGCCGCCCGCAAGGCGCTCGAGCGCCAGGAAATGGTCGACGAGGAACGTGGCGACTTCGATGTGGTGGCCGTCCACGAGGACGAACTGGAGGCCGCGGTGCAGGCCTTCTTCGTGCGGTCCGGCCGAGTCGTGGGGCGCAAGGGCTGGTCGGTCGACAAGGTCGAGGAACTCACAACGGGGGAGTTGCTGTCCCACTTCCTGGTCCAGCTCTACGAGGAACGCGAGGACGACGTCCCGCCGACCGTCCTGGTCCCGGAGATGCCCGCCGAGGATGAGGCGTTGTCGTCGCTGCTCGCCGATCTGCGCAGGGAGTCCCGCCTGGGGCAACGGGGCCGTCCCATCCAGATGGTCGCCATCCAGGTCCCTCAGCGAGGGTCGAAGAAGCGCCTCATGGACACCGTGCAGCAGAATGCCCGCGAGGCGTTCGAGCGGTCTCGGCTCAAGCGGGCCAGCGACTTCAACGCCCGCTCGCAGGCCCTGGAGCAACTGCAGAAGGAACTGGGCCTGGACGAGGCACCGCTGCGCATCGAGTGCTACGACATCTCCCACCTCGGTGGCACGGAGGTGGTGGCCTCGATGGTCGTGTTCGAGGACGGGCTTCCCCGCAAGCAGGACTACCGCCGGTTCAAGTTGAGCCAGGACAAGAACGACGACTAC
>CBDTZE010000215.1:0-4439 GCA_965364815.1 uncultured Nitriliruptoria bacterium
GCGCAGGAAGTGCA
This sequence comes from uncultured Nitriliruptoria bacterium, assembly GCA_965364815.1. Classification (GTDB taxonomy): domain Bacteria; phylum Actinomycetota; class Nitriliruptoria; order Nitriliruptorales; family Nitriliruptoraceae; genus CBDTZE01. The sequence continues at coordinate 15 of CBDTZE010000215.1, forward strand.
CGCCGTTGGATGCACCCTGGATGACGTACTCGGTCCCGTCATCCGGGTCGATCCAGCCCCAGGTCTCGGAGAGGCCGGCGATGGCGGAAGCCTCGACACCGAACTCCGACTTCGGGATGAAGGACAGCAGGTCATAGCCATCGCAGGGGAAGACGTCCGCGAACCCGTCGACGCAGGGCACGTCGCTCAGCCGCTCCGTCGGGACCTGTTGCGACGAGATCTGCCCCACCCCACGGGCCGAGGGCGCGGCGGCGTAGCTCGCGACGGCAGCACCGGCGGCCGTCACGGCCACCAGACGCTGGAGGAGGGTGTTCTTCAGGACGTTGGTGGGCATGGCACAGCCTTGGGTCAATGAGGGGGACCGTTCTTGCTGTTTCGCGGTCCGGGTTCTGCACTCCTGCGTGTCCGGTCGAACTGTGCGGGTCGGTCGCCGACCAATCCGGCCGAGTCGTCGGCCTCGGTTCGCCACTCGGTTATCGTGGGGGCGAGCTGGGCATGACTGGGCACTGGTGGCCCGACACGCCCCCTGACGACGCCTGCCATCGACGCCCGGATCCTCCCTTGTCGCGCCGCCCGAGCATCGTCCTCGACGAGGTCACGAAGAAGTTCCCCGGGGCTGATCACCCGGCAGTCGATCGACTGTCCCTGGAGATCGCCGAGGGCGAGATCGTCATGCTCGTCGGCCCCTCGGGCTGCGGCAAGACCACGACGCTCAAGATGATCAACCGGCTGGTCGAGCCGACGTCGGGACGTATCAACGTCGCTGGCCAGGACGTCGGCGCCTTGCCTGCGCACCAACTGCGCCGAGGCATCGGCTACGTGATCCAGCAGGTCGGTCTCTTCCCGCATCGCACGATCGCCGACAACATCGGGACCGTGCCGGAGCTGCTCGGGTGGGAGGAGGACAGGATCCACGCCCGAACTCGTGAGCTGATGGAGATGGTCCGCCTCGACCCCGAGCTGGCCGATCGGTTCCCGGCCGAGCTGTCCGGCGGCCAGCGGCAACGCGCTGGAGTCGCCCGTGCCCTCGCGGCGGATCCGCCGGTCCTGCTGATGGACGAGCCGTTCGGTGCGGTGGACCCGCTGGTCCGGGCGGAGCTGCAGGACCAGCTCCTGGCGTTGCAGGCCGAGGTCAACAAGACGATCGTTTTCGTCACCCACGACATCGACGAGGCCATCCGCCTCGGTGACCGAATCGCGATCCTGAACGTCGGCGGCGTGCTGGAGCAGTACGACACCCCGGCCACCATCCTGGCCGAGCCCGCCAACGACTTCGTCCGTGCCTTCCTCGGCAGCGAACGCGGGCTGCGGCGTCTCGCGCTGCTCCCGGTGCGAGACCTCGACCTCGACCCCGGTCCGTTCGTCGAGACCGGCGCCAGTACTGCGGTCGCCCGTCGTGCCGCCCGTGCGGCTGGCGCCGACTGGTTCGGTGTCACCAAGGGCGGGGCGCTGCTTGGCTGGGCCTGGACAGCCGACCTCGAGGGCAGGACGAGCGTCGATGGGGTGGACTTGCGAGCCTTCGACACCTCCGTGCAGGCGGGGTCATCGCTGCGAGAGGCGCTGGACGCCATCGTGACGACCAGGAACAACGTCGCCGTCGTCTGCGACGGCGACCAGTACCTGGGCCTCCTGAGCGTGGCGCAGGTCGGTGACGGGCTCACCCGATGACCGGCGCGGTCTTGTTCGCCCAGGCCGGAAGCGACCCACGGCCGTTCTTCCGGTGGGACTGGGTCGGCAGCCACCTCGACGACATCTGGGCCGCGACGCAGGAGCATCTTCTGCTCACGTCCGTCGCCGTCCTCCTGGGGATGGTCCTGTCGATCGGCCTCTCGCTCTGGAGTCTGCGGTCCGAACGCGTCTACAGCATGGTCACCGGCGTCGCCGGGGTCCTCTACTCGATCCCGTCGCTGGCCGCGTTCGCCTTCCTGGTCCCCTTCCTCGGGCTCACCCTGGCCAGTGCGCTCATCCCGCTGACCACCTACACGTTGCTCATCCTCGTCCGCAACACGGTGACGGGCCTGCAGGGGGTCGATGCCTCCGTCGTCGAAGCCGCCCGAGGCATGGGGCACACGCCCCGGTCGGTCCTCCTGCGCGTCCAACTGCCGCTGGCCATCCCCGTGATCATCGCCGGGATTCGGGTGGCCACCGTGACGACGGTGGGCCTGGTCACGGTGACCAGCCTCATCGGCTACGGCGGGCTGGGTGCGCTGATCCTGTCGGGCATCCGCCGGTCGATCGCCTTCCCGACGGAGATCATCGTCGGGACGCTCGGCGCGGTCATCCTGGCAACGGTGCTGGATGCGTCGCTCCTGCTCCTGCAACGTGTGCTGACGCCGTGGCGTCGGCGCGCGACGGCCTGAGGGGGCGAACATGGAACTCCTCGGCGACGTCCTCGCATGGCTGACCGCTCCTGAGCAGTGGACCGGCGACAACGGGATCCCAGCCCGGACGCTGCAGCACCTGTGGCTCGCCTCGGTCTCGACCGGCCTGGCCGCGGCCCTCGGCCTGCCCCTGGCGCTGTGGTTCGCCCACCGCCGACAGGGAGAGTTCTTCGCGAACGCCGCGGTGAACATCGGGCGGGCGATCCCGTCGTTCGGTGTCATCGTCTTCCTCGCGGTGCTGTTCATCACGCGAGGTTGGGACGTGGCGTTCTGGCCGTTGGTTCTCTCGATGCTCCTGTTGGCGCTCCCGCCGATCTTCACGAACGCCTACGCGGGGGTGGCCGGTGTCGACGACGCCCTGGTCGAGGCCGCGCGAGGCATGGGCCTGACCGAGCGGCAGGTCCTGTTCCGGGTCGAGTTGCCCGCGTCGGTGCCGATTCTCATGGCGGGCGTACGCATCGCCTTCGTTCAGGTCGTCGCCACGGTCGCCCTCGGGGCCGTCATCACAGGCCGCACCGGCGGTTTGGGTGTCTACATCGTGAACGGGTTCGCTCGCTTGCGCAGCGGCGGCGACGTCACCGTCTTCGGCGGCGCCCTGCTCGTGGCACTGCTGACCCTGGCATCCGAACGGGTCTTCACCCTCGTTGAACGACGACTGCTGCCGCCGGGCCTTCGTCCCGCGGCCGTCACGCACGAACCTGCGTGACACCTGACCTCCCACAGACCACCTGAACCAAGGCAACAACCATGGCCACCCTTCGCCGCGCAGCAGCCACCGCTGCAGCGCTTGCTCTCGCCCTGACCGCTTGCGGCGGCGCCGAGGACGCCGGATCCGACGACCCGTCGGTTTCCGCCTCGTCCGCCGAGTCCGTCGTGGTCGGGGACGGTCCGACCGTCACCGTCGGCTCCTTCAACTTCGCCGAGAGCCAGATCCTCGGCAACATCTACGCCCTCGCGCTCGAGGACGCCGGCTACCCGGTCGAGACCCAGCTGGACCTCGGTTCGCGCGAGGTCATCTTCTCCGAGTTGGAGTCGGGCGCAATCAGCTTCCTGCCCGAATATGTCGGCTCCGCGCTGTCCGTGGGCTTCGGTGGCGAACCCAGCGGTGACCTCACCACCACGCTCGCCGACCTGACGGACCAGTTCGCCGGCATCGGCGTCACCGTCCTCGAGCCCGCCCCGGGCCAGGACCAGAACGTCTTCGTCGTGACCCAGGCCTACGCCGACGAGCACAGCCTCGTGAACATCGAGGACCTCGCCGGCATCGACGGCACCGTGACCGTCGCCGGCGCTCCGGAGTGCGAGACCCGGCCGACCTGCCTGTTGGGCCTGACCGACACCTACGGCCTCGGCAACATCACCTTCGAGTCCATCCAGGAAGGCAGCGTTCGCGTCTCCTCCCTGGAGCAGGGCGCCGTCCAGGTCGGCCTGTTGTTCTCCACGCAGCCGGTCATCGCCGCCAAGAACTTCGTCGCGCTGACCGACACCATGGGGATCGTCCCGGTCGAGAACATCGTGCCGGTCGTGTCCAACGCCGTCATCGAGGCCTACGGGTCGGACTTCACCGACCTCGTCAACCGGATCTCCGCGAAGATCACGACCGCTCTGCTGATCGAACTGAACGGCAAGGTCGAGCTCGACGCCGAGGACGCCGACGATGTCGCGCGCGCCTGGCTCGTGGCCGAGGGCTTCCTCGCCTGACGTTCGACGCACTTCACGGACGGGCACTCGCAACGAGTGCCCGTCCGTTGTTTTGCGCCATCGGGCCTACGCTCTGGTCACCGAGGAGACACAGATGGCGCAGGACGAGACCACGTCGGCCGACCAGATCGTCGAGGCTCCGGGAGGGGCCAAGCGCCGCCTGGAAACGGCCGAGCAACGATGGGCGCGGATGCCGGTCATCCGCGACGGTGACGACTACCTCGCCTCCGTCCGAGGCCGCGGGACCAACCTGCACCTGATGGGGGAGCGGCTCGAGGAGCCGGCCGACCACCCGATGATCCTGCCCTCGCTCCTTGCGCTCAAGGCCACCTACGACCTCGCG
>CBDTZE010000216.1:0-4438 GCA_965364815.1 uncultured Nitriliruptoria bacterium
ACCGCGACGCCGCCAAGGCCGACCGCGAGGCCGCCAAGGCCGACCGCGACGCCGCCCGGGGCGAGGCTGAGGGCGACGAGGCCACGAGCTGACTCCCGACGATCCACTTGACCGACACGTCGCTGGCCTCCGGGCCGGCGACGCTGTCGCTTTCGCTGCGGTCTATGACCTGACCTCCAGCCTGCTCGCGTCCATCGCCAACGGCATGTTGGGCAACCACATGCTGGCCGAGGACGTGGTGCAGGACGCGTTCGTGAAGCTGAGCCAGCACGCCGCGACGTTCCGTGGCGAGGACGGCCGTGCCCTGCGTGCATGGCTCGTCAAGACCGTCCGCAATCGCTGCCTCGACGTCCGCGGCTCTGCTGCCCAGCGTCTCGAACGTTCGGCCGACGACCTCGAGTCAGGCCGATCAGCACCCAGTGCCGACGCCGTCCTCGACGACGACCTCTCCCCCGAGCTTGCCGCAGCGCTGGACCGCCTGAACGCGGACCAGCGGACCGCGCTCGTGCTGCTGCACGTGGCCGGCTTCAGCGGGGCAGAGATCGGCGAGGTCCTGGGAAGGAACCGGGCCGCGGTCTACGCGCTGGTCCGACGAGCGGAGCGCGCCGTCCGCACACACTTGGCTGCGGCCGTCGGATGAGACGCCCCTCGTTCGTCTCCAGCAGTGCACAGGAGCATCTCTTGGATCTGAACGACCGCCTTCGCCGGGAACTGACGCATGACGTCAGCCCGGAGACCCGCGACCGCCACCTCGCCGCCGCCTCGGCAGCGAAGGGCATTCGCTGGCTGGCACAGGGCACACCGCAACGTGGCCTGCGCTGGGACGCTCGTGCCGTGCGTCGTGGCGTGGCGGCCGGTGTCGCCGCGTTCAGCCTCGTGGCCGTGCCGTCGGCCGCCATGGCCCAGGATGCACTTCCAGGCGAAACGCTCTACCCGGTCAAGCTTGCGGTCGAGCCGATCCAGGCCCTGTTCGACGACGACGTCGTCGCCAACCACCGGGCCGAGGAAGTCGCCGCCCTGCTGGCCGACGACGCCACACCCAGCGAGGCACTGGAACGCGCCCTGACACGTGCCGAGGAGGCCCTCGCGGCCTCCAACGCCTCGGACACGGCCAAGCTCCGGGTTGCTGAAGTCCGCACCCGTTTCGAGGAGAAGCGCGCAGCCAAGGCCCAGGAGATGGCCGACCGCAACGCCGCCAAGGACCAGGAGAAGGCCGACCGCGACGCCGCCAAGGCCGACGAGGACCGGGGCGACGCCACGCCTGACGCCCCGGAACCTGACGGCGGGGAGGGCCAGGGCAAGCCGGACGACGTGACGAACGGCGACCAGGGCAAGAACGGCCAGGGCAACGGCACGGACAAGCCCAAGGACGACGAGCCCAAGGACAACGGCCCCGCCGAGCCCAAGGGGCCCGCGACCCCGAACCTCAGGTCGAGCAAGGGCTGAACACCCGCGCGCGACCGCCGCTCGGACTACGCGCAAGCGTCCAATCGGAGCAGTTGGGAACGTCTCTTTGGACATTCCCAGTCTCTTCCGTGGACGGCTGCCCCGATGGCCGGGCCCCGGAGAGCACGAACGACTCCCAGACTTCGGTCAGGAGTCGTTCGTCGTTTTGGTGACCGCATGATCCCCGACAGCGTGCTTGGGTCGCGGCCTCGCACCGGCCCGCACGGGACGGCTGGCGAGACCTCACGGGGAGTGCAGGGTGGCAGCCACGATGGACGCACCTGACTCGCCGTGGGCCTCGCGAGACTTCCGCTGGCTCCTGGCCGGGAGGGGCGTCGACGCCCTCGGCAACGCGATGTACCCGGTCGGGCTGGGCTTCGGGATGCTGCGCCTGTTCGACTCGGTCGCGGCGATGGGTGTCGTCATTGGCGCCGGCTCCATGGGGATGGTCTTCCTGCTGCTGGCGGGCGGGGTCCTCGCCGACCGCCTCCCCCGCCGGACCGTCCTGGTCTGGTCCAACGTCGTGGCCGGCGTGGCCCAGCTGGCCATCGTCGCCATGGTCGTCCTGGACATCCCCAACCTTGCGGCCGTGGTCGTCCTGTCGTTCTTCACGGGCGCGGCCGCAGCCTTCGACCAGCCGGCGTCCACCGCACTCGTCCCGCAAACCCTGACACCGGCGACGCTGCACAAGGGCAACGGCCTGCTCACGCTGACGCGTCGGGGCGCCAACATCGCGGGCGCGGCAACCGCCGGGTTCCTGACGGCCTTGTTCGGGGCGGCCACCGCCTTGGCCGTGAACGCCGCGACCTTCTTCCTCGCCGGGGTCTGCTTCGCCATGATCCGCGTGCGGGCCACGGCCCGCGAGCCGGGCCTCGTGACCTCACCCCTCGCCGACCTGCGCGAGGGCTGGACGGACTTCCGGTCCCGCCAGTGGCTGGTCGTCGTCGTGGCGGCCTTCTTCGTCATCAACGGGGTCTGGGTCGGCGGCTTCCACCTGCTGGGCGTCGTGATCGCCGAGGAAGGGCCCTTGGGCGCGGACGGCTGGGGGTTGGTGCTGGCGGCCGAGGGCGTCGGCGGCATCCTCGGCACGCTGGTGGCCGTCCGGTGGCGCCCCACGTTCCCGCTGCGCGTCGGCATGCTCGGCGCCTTCGCCTCCGTGCTGCCCATGGCGGTGCTGGCCGTCGCCCCGACCCTGGTGCCGCTGCTGCTGTCGAGCGTCATCGCCGGGATCGGGATCATGATCTTCGCCGTGAACTGGGACACGTCGATGCAGCGTCACGTCCCGGCGGACCGACTGGCCAGGGTGTCCTCCATCGACAGCATCGGTTCTGTCGCTGCCATCCCCGTGGGCAGCTTCCTGGCCGGGCCCCTCGCCGCGGTCGTCGGCGTCAGCGAGGTCGTCACGGCCAGCGCCGTGCTGGCTGGCGTCGCGGCGCTGGCCGCCCTGGCGAGTCCTTCGGTTCGCAACCTCGAGTGAAAACACGAACGGGCCGCCCCGCAGGGCGACCCGTTCGGGGCGTGGGCTCAGTAGCCCAGTTCGTTGTCTGCCTCGAACCGGAAGACGTCGTCGACGGCCTTCCCGGACGCGGCCATCGGCAGTCGGTACGACGACGCGATGTTGGGGCCGGTGTTGAAGACGAACAGGTCGGACGCCGTCGTCGCGACGTGGTGCTCCGAGGTGGTGCCGACCGACAGGACCAGCGTGTCGCCTGCCTCGACGTGGTGGGCCATGGTGAAGCACGCCATCTCGAGGTCCATCGCGACGCCCGGGACAACGGGCGACGGGGTCGCCACGTTGTTGCGCAGGTGGGTGTTGATGGCGCAGTAGTTCATCGGGACGCGCTGGCCACCGGACTCCTTGTAGAGGATCGTCACGATGTGGCTGATCTGCCCGAGCTCTGCGGCGTTGAGGTCCAGCTGCGGGAGTCCGATGAAGTTGACGTCCGTCGCCATCGGCTCCGAGGTGAACTCCAGGGTGCTGGTGTTGGTCGCCGCGATGTGCACGGAACTGGAGGCCAACACGGCCTGGCTGTCGGCGGTCGGCGCATCCGTGGCGAGCGTCAGGTTGCCGGCGTCGAGGTGCAGCTCCATGACGGACGCACCATCGCGGTCCCAGGCCTTGCCGGTCCAGGCGAGCTCGTCGTCGAAGAAGGCCTCGACGGCCGGGCCAGTGTCGACGTCCATGCCCTTGAGGTGCTTGTCGAACCAGCCAGTCAGGGCCCACTTCCACTGGTCGAAGCGGCAGTTGGGGTGACCGCCGGCGTCGGCCTCGGGGCAGCTGGTGTTGCCGCCCGAGCCGTGGTCCCACTGCCCCACCCAGACCTTGTCCTGCGGGTTCGGGGCGCGGTCACCGAAGAACCACTCGGCGGCCGGGATGCGGGCGGCGTTGTCGTTGACGCCGTGGACCATGAAGACGGGGATGTCCGCCTTGCTCGCGGCCGCGCGGTGGTCACGCTGGGCGTGCCACAGCTCGTACTGCCCGGTCGCCTGACCCGGGCCGTTGATCGTGCGAGCGCGGTTCTATCAGCACCAGTTTCAAATGACGCGCAATCGGGCGGCTCAAACAAACACGATTCTTTTGCATTTTTACACCGCATCTGGCTTATCGAATGGTCCATACGGCTTAATGTCAGTTCTGCGTTGGTCATTTGCTTGGTGGTTGTCGCCCTGTTTACAGGTGACTATGTTGATCCAGATTTATCGTCAGTTATTGCCGGGCTGTTCATATCAGCTATGGTGTTGCTGATTGTGGGATTGTTGTTTTTTTTGCAAGAAGTGCGCTTTGCCGCCCAACAAACCCGAAAAGATATTGAAGCTCTTCTTGCGGTTAACAGCAAATAGCCTGCTTGTGAATGTTGCGCGAACCATAGATTACGTTATGGTTGTTACTGGACTGGTTACTCGGTTACAAGGAACCTGTTCGAACGATTTCCACAATCGCTGACAGCACTGCATCTGCTTCACCTTCTGCTTCATCTTCCGCTTCTGCATC
>CBDTZE010000217.1:0-4424 GCA_965364815.1 uncultured Nitriliruptoria bacterium
GTCGCACTTGCCCTTGGGATGGGACCAGTCGTCGTACCGCGGGCGGTGGATGACCAGGACTTCCAAGGAGTCGCCGAGGCCTCGGACGATCACGGCACCGGCGGCGCGGACCCAGACGCCACCCACCGTCAGTCCGTCCCGCGAGCGCGGTGGCGTGCACGGCGCTGCAGGGAGACGTGGGCCTCGTGGCCCGCCGTCTGCTTGGCGCGCTTCCACTTGCCGTCGGGTTGCAGTTCCCATGCCAGCACGTCATCCACCAGGCTGATGTCGAGGATCTCCTGGAGCCGCTCCTGCGCCCGTTCCGTCTGGACGGGAAGAATCGCCTCGACGCGTCGGTCGAGGTTGCGCGGCATCCAGTCGCCGGAGCCGATCCAGTACTGACGGCCGCGCTTCTTGGACCCGAATCGGTAGATCCGCGAGTGCTCCAGGTACCGCCCGACGATGGAGCGAACGGTGATGTTGTCCGACAGTCCGGGCAGGCCGGGGCGCAGGCAGCAGGTGCCGCGGACGATCAGTTCGATCTTGGTGCCCTGCCGCGAGGCGGCGTAGAGCTCCTGGATGATGTCCGGGTCGACCAGCGAGTTCATCTTCGCGACGATGTGACCGTCGTCCTCGGCGGCCTCGTCCCGGATCATCCGGACCATGCCGCTGCGGAAGGTCGCGGGCGCGACCAGCAGCCGGCGGTACTCCTTCTGAGCCGACCAACCGGACAGCAGGTTGAACAGGTCCGCGAGGTCCTCGCCGACCTCGGCGTCGCACGTCAGCACCGAGAGGTCCTCGTAGAGCCTCGCCGTCTTGTCGTTGTAGTTGCCGGTGCCGATGTGGCAGTAGCGGACCAGGCGGCCGTCGTCCTCGCGGCGAACCACGAGCGTGGTCTTCGCGTGCGTCTTGAGGCCGGCAACGCCGTAGACGACGTGGGCGCCGGACTCCTCCATCACGCGGGCACGCTCGATGTTGGTCTGTTCGTCGAACCTCGCCTTGAGCTCGACCAGGGCGACGACCTGCTTGCCGCGTTCGGCGGCATTGACCAGGGCCTCGACGATCGGTGAGCCCTCGCCGGAGGTCCGGTAGAGGGTCTGCTTGATCGCCAGCACCTGGGGGTCACGGGCGGCGGCCTCGATGAAGGCCTGGACGGTGGTCTCGAACCCCTCGTAGGGGTGGTGCAGGAGGATGTCGCCGTCACGGATGGCGGCGAACACGTCCAGCCGCTCCCCGCTGGGCGCCTGCAGGCGGGCCGGCGTCACGGGGCGGAAGGCCGCGTACTTGAGGTCGGGCCGGTCGATCTTGTACAGCGAGGCCAGGCCCGACAGGTCGAGCGGTCCGGGGACGACGTACACGCTGGTGGGCTCGACCTCCAGCTCATGGGCGAGCATCGTCAGGACGGAATCGCTGAGGGTCGGCTCCACCTCGACGCGCACCACGCGACCGAACCGCTGGCGCGTGAGTTCGGACTCGATGGCCAGCAACAGGTCGTCGGCCTCGTCCTCCTCGACGACCAGGTCGGCGTTGCGGGTGACGCGGAACACGTGGTGCGAGTCGATCTGCATGCCCGGGAAGAGCCGCCCGAGGTGCGCCGCGATGACCTGTTCCAGCGGCACGAACCGTTCGCCGTCAGGCAGGACCAGGAAGCGGGGCAGGATCGGGGGGACCTTGACCCGCGCGAACATGGTGTCGTCCGTGCGGGGGTCGCGGACGAAGACCGCGAGGTTCATCGACAGGTTCGAGATCCAGGGGAACGGGTGCGCAGGGTCCACGGCCAGCGGCGTGAGGACCGGGAACACGTGCTGCTCGAACTCGTCCACCAGGTGGGCGCGGTCGTCCTCGTCGAGGGTCGACCAGTCGGAGTAGCGGATTCCCTCGGCCGTGAGTTCCGGCACCAACTCGTCGTGGAAGATCTTCGCCATCGTGGCGTACTGGTGCTCGACGTAGGTGTGGATGTGGCGCAGCAGGGTCTTGGGGCGAAGGCCGTCCGGGCCGGGGCGCTGCACGCCGCGGGCCACCTGCTCCATCAGTCCGGCGACGCGGACCTGCATGAACTCGTCGAGGTTGCTGGACGTGATGGCCAGGAACTTGCACCGCTCCAGCAGTGGCAGGTCCGGATTGGCCGCCAGGGACAGCACGCGGTCGTTGAACGCCAGCCAGGACAGTTCGCGGTTGAACAGCCGGTGTTCGGTGTCCTTGATGCCCGATGCCGTCAGCGGGGCCCGTGCCGCCGCGAGGTTGCCCACCGTGTGGCGGCCGCGGGTCGGCGCCGTGTCGGATTTCGGGGCACGCCGGGATGGGTCACGAGGCGCCGGTTCCTCATGGAGGGCGATCGGCTCGTGGACGGTGGAGGGGGCGGGTTCGGACATGTCAGGGATCGTAACGGCGGCGCATTGCCGGGGGGCTGCCATTGTCCTGCGTCCGGGTTGTGATGCCGAGCGCGGGCCAGCGCTTCGCAACGAGGGCCACGTGGCGTTACGCTCGCGCTTCGCCGTCCCGGGCCCCAGGAGAACTCACGCATGACCTACACCATCGCCGAGCCCTGCATCGACGTGAAGGACAAGGCTTGCGTCGAAGAGTGCCCCGTCGACTGCATCTACGAGGGTGATCGTCTGCTGTACATCCACCCCGAGGAATGCATCGACTGTGGCGCCTGTGAGCCCGTCTGCCCGGTCGAGGCCATCTTCTACGAGGATGACGTCCCCGAGGAGTGGCAGGAGTTCACGCCCATCAACGCCGAGTACTTCGACGTCTGCGAGGTCGGTTCGCCCGGCGGCGCGGCGACGGTCGGCCCATCGGGCAAGGACCACCCCAAGATCGTTGCGTGGGAAGCCTGAGCCCCACCGCGAATCCCCTTCTGTTGTTGGAGTTGACCCCGTGACCTACGTGATCGCCGAGCCGTGCATCGACGTCAAGGACAAGGCCTGCGTCGAGGAATGCCCCGTCGACTGCATCTACGAGGGGGACCGGACGCTGTACATCCACCCCACGGAGTGCATCGACTGCGCCGCCTGTGAGCCGGCCTGCCCGGTCGAGGCCATCTTCTACGAGGCTGACCTCCCCAGCGAGTGGGAGCAGTTCAAGCCGTGGAACGCCGAGTACTTCGACGGTTCGGTCACCGGCCTCGGTGACCCCGGCGGTGCGGAGAAGGTCGGCAAGGCCGGCCTGGACCACCCCAAGATCGCCGAGTGGTCGATCAGCGACGCCAGCTGACACCCCCGAAGCAACGGAGGACGGCGCCCCACGGGGCGCCGTCGTCCGTTTTGGCGGCCGTCCCGGTCAGGTGCGCGTCCCGGTCAGGTGGGTGAGCCGGTCAGGTGCGTGAGCCGGCGGGTGTCCTGGCGAATGCGGCGGCCTCGGCAGGCGGCATCGCCCGTGCCCAGTGCCAGCCCTGCCCGAACGGCACGCCGAGGCTCCAGAGGGCGATCGCCTCCTCGCGGCTCTCGACACCCTCGGCGACCAGCACGGCCCCGGTCCGTTCGGCGTAGGCCACCAGTGCGGCAATCATGGCGCGGCTCAGTGGCAGTCGGTCGATGTCGCGCACCAGGCTGATGTCGACCTTGAGGACGTCGGGTCCCAGCCGGGTGATGCGACGCAGGCTGGAGAAGCCGGCGCCGGCATCATCGACCGCCAGGCGGGCGCCCAGGGATCGCAGGCGGTCCATCGCCGTGATCAGCGCTGCGTAGTCGTCGACCCGGGCGTGCTCGGTGAGTTCCACCGTGATGCAGGAGGCATCGACCTTCTGCAGCATGTGCAGGAGCGGGTCGCTGACCAGCGTTGCGGGCCCCACGTTGATCGAGAGGTGAGCGCCTTCGGGCAGCGACGGCAGCTCGGCCAGGGCCAACCGGACGGCTGCCAGTTCCAGGGGCAGCCCCAGGCCTTGCCGTTGCGCCACCGCGAACCAGACGTCGGGCGGGAACGACCGGCCTGACGCGGTGGGCCCGAAGCGGCTGAGGGCCTCGAACCCGCGGACGTTGGCGTCCGAGATCCGGATGATCGGTTGGAGGTGGATCTGCAGGCCACCCGTGCCGCCGATGGCGCGACGCAGTTCGTCGCCGGTGATGTCGACCTCGGGGTCGCGCTCGTCCGGGCCGGGGGCGTCGGCCGCCGTGCCGGCGGCGTACCGACGGGCGACGTCGCGCTCGAAGGCGAACTGGCCCGCGATGGTGCTGCGGATGCCCTGGAGTTGACCGCCCAGGCTGACGAGAAAGGCGAGCGCCTGCATCACGACGGAAGCTTGGAGGAAACGAGGCGAGATCGTCGGGGCGAGCATCTGGAAGGACAGTTCGACCGCGACGAGGGCGACCGAGACGCCGATCCAGGCGCGCGCCACAGGCGGGCGGGCTCCGACGGTGACGAACCAGGCGATGGACGTGCCGGCCAGGATGACGAGCGTCGCCGTCGCCAGGCCCCAGTAGAGCCGGGTCAGTTGCAGGGCGTCA
>CBDTZE010000218.1:0-4408 GCA_965364815.1 uncultured Nitriliruptoria bacterium
GCCGTCGCCGTCAAGAGCTACGCCTGGTATCACGTCCTGCACCCGATCAGCTCGCGGTGCGACATCGGTGACACGACGCGTTACCAGCTCTACGAGCCCGACTACGCCGGCCGCCGCACGGCCAAGAGCGACGGGGCGGTCGAGGACACGTGGGGCCTGCGCCTGGACGACTCGGGTCGCAACGACGTCGCCTACGCCCAGTACTGCTCGGGTGGCTGCAAGTCCCATTACCGCTACGCCGGTGAGGGCAAGTTCATCGAGCAGGAGGTTCTGCGCGACATGGCTGCCGACGGTTGGCAGCACGTCGACCTGCTCAACCACTTCTACCGCAACCTCCCGATGCGTCTGTACGACTGGACGACACCGTTCGCCGTGTCGTCGTCCGAGGACGTCATCTCCCTCACCAAGCCGCCGGCGAGCTTCACGGTGGGGATCACCGGGCTGGCCGCCGGAGACCGCCGTGGCCAGGTCAACGCCTACGCCGTCTGCACCGCCGATGGCGTCGACGGGGCGCACCTGATGCAGACCGTCGGCGTGACCGCGAATGCGGACGGGGCCCCGATCGCCACCTTCGATCAGTTGGGTGGCCTGGTCGCCTGCGAGGACGAGGAGGCCACGGTCTCCTTCCAGTTCGTCGTCAACGACCACCTGGTGTCTGCTCGCAACGTCCGCGCGTGGCGTCGTTGGACCTCTGAGGTCGAGCGCCCCGTCGACCGCGTCGCAGAGACCGCCGACCCCGTGGCGGCATCGGTCGAGGTCTCCCTCGCCGTCTTCGAACCCATCGCACCGGAGGCCGAGTCCTCCAACGACCTCGACGTCCTCATGGGCATGGTCCTGGGCGACGGCGAGCCGTCTTCCGACGCCCAGGAGCCGCGCTTCGCGCAGTACGCCGTGCTGGCGCGGTCGGACTCCTTCCCCGATGCCCTGGGTGCCACCGCCCTGGCCGGGACCGATGGTCCGATCCTGCTGACCCCGGGCGGTCCCGACGCCCCGTTGGCGACCACGGTCGGCGACGAGTTGCAGCGCATCCTCGAGCTCGGCTCCGAGGTCCGCATCATCGGCGGCCTGAGCGCCGTCTCCCAACGAGCTCAGGACGAGGTCGAGGCACTTGGCTTCACGACGCGTCGGATCTCTGGCGCCGACCGGATCGCCACGGCGCAGGCACTGGCCGACGAACTGCTCCTCGAGGACGGGACGGCCCCGACCGTGATCGTCGTGCGGGGCTTCCCGGACACGACCGCAGGTTGGGCGGACGCCATCGCCATCGGGCCGTGGGCGGCTCGCACCGGTACCCCGATCCTGGTGACGCCGGACAAGACCTTCGCCCCGTCCGTCGAGGCCTGGATCGAGAACCCGGCCCACGGCGTTCAAGAGGTCATCATCATCGGTGGGACCGCCGCCGTTCCTGGCACCGCGGAGACGAAGCTCGAGAACGTCAAGGTCACGCGTGTCAGCGGCGCCCGTCGTGACGCCACCGCCTTGGCCGTCGCCGACCAGCTGTGGGGGACACGAGGAACGCCCGACGCCCGCCACGTCTACGTCGCCGACGTGTACGGACGTGGCGGCTGGGCCTTCGCGGTCACCGCTGCGGTTCCTGCCGCCATCGGTGACGCCGCGGCTTTGACCGTGGCCGACCTCGTGCCGCCCACGACGTCGGGGGAGTGGTTGGATGCGCGCCCCGAGGTCGGCGCCACGATCATCGGCGGGGACAAGATCGTCTCGCCGACCGTCGAGGCCTCACTGGCCGGGACCAACGCGGCCTGAGCGTCGCCCCTCCTACAGACACAGGTTGTGGATTGCATGGCTGACGTGAAGCGCCCCGTCCTCGAGGTCATCCGGGTCGAGAACGACCTGCCCGTCCCGTCGTACGCGCATGACGGCGACGCCGGCATGGATCTGCACGCGGCCGAGGGCGTGACCCTCGAGCCAGGGCAGCGCCACACGGTTCGCTGCGGCATCCGCATCGCGGTGCCGTACGGCTGGGTCGGGCTGATCCACCCGCGCTCCGGGCTGTCGTCCAAGCACGGCATCACGGTGATCAACACACCGGGCACGATCGACGCCGGCTACCGCGGTGAGATCCACGTGCCCCTGGTGAACCTGTCCGACGCGTCCTTCCGGGTCGAGCGGGGCGCCCGCATCGCCCAGCTCCTGCTCCAGGAAGTCGGCCTCGCCCAGGTCGTCGAGGTCGAGGACTTCACGGACGCCGACACGACCCGCGGCACCGGCGGTTTCGGCTCCACGGGGGGCTGATCCGGCGCCTGGCGGTCCCGTCGTCGGGGCGCTTTGTGGCACGGGGCGCGCACCCCCTCCGGCGGTTGGCGCGCCATTCAGCCCGCGGCTACCGTTCGGCCCTGCCGGTTCGCCGGTGCACGACCTGCGGTAGTAGCTCAGTTGGCTAGAGCGCCACCTTGCCAAGGTGGAGGTCGGGAGTTCGAGCCTCCTCTACCGCTCCAAGATGCAACCCGCCCCAGTGGCGGGTTTCGTCGTTTTCAGGGTGGCCCTCGGCGTGCCTTCAGGTCACCGCCTCGGGTGATGACGGGCGATCCAGTCGGCGGCGTCGATGCCGGTGGCGGCGTGGGCGGTCCGCCAGGCAGCCGCAGGCCCGTCCGCCTTCACCTGGTGGCCTGCCGCGTGCCACGCCGCGACGAACTGATCGTGCTTGCGCTTCGCGGAGCCCGTCGACGGGGCCTTCGCGGCGGTGAGTTGTCGGACGCGCCGTGTCAGGGCCGTGACCAGCAGGGCAGCGGCGGTGATGGCAGCCACGGGGTGGATTTGTGTCCACACGGCGCCAAGGGCGGCAGCCGCCAGGGCGCTGGCGGCCAGCACGGCGAGCAGGACGATCACGGGAGGTCCGTTGCGGGACGGGCGGGTGGTCCAGCAGCAGGCAACCGCGCGGGGTCGCTGCCGTCACGCATCGCCCTGCGCGAACGCCTCGGCCAGGACTGGGGTGCTCGCCGCACGGTCTGACCTCGCCGGTCTACGGCAGGCCTCGTCCGGGGCACGGTCCCACCGTCGGCGAGGTCATCCACCGCCTCCCGCGAGGATCCGCTGTGCATGCCCATCCCTGCACCACCTGTGACCAGCTGCTGTTCTTCGACAACAGCGCCTGCCTGCGTTGCGGCACCTCGGTGGGTTACGACCTGACGGCCGATCGCCTGGCCTCGCTCGACGAGTCGGCCCAAGGCGGCCTTGCGCCCTGCAAGCACCGCGACGACCGGGGCTGCAACTGGCTGGTTCCGGCGACGGCGACCCCACAGCCGTGCCTGGCCTGCCGGCTCACCCGAGCCCATCCCGATCCTGCGGGGGACGCGGAGGACGTCGCGGCGTGGCTGGAAGTCGAACAGGCCAAGCGTCACCTTGTGGCGGAGTTGGTGTTGCTGGGGCTGCCGGTCCAGGGTCGTGACCTCGACCCCGAGCGGGGCCTCGCCTTCGACCTGCTCTCCAGCCGGGCGGGCGCCGTCACCACCGGTCACCAGGACGGCGTGGTCACCCTCGATCTTGCCGAGGCGGACGACGTCCACCGTGAGCAGTTGCGGGTCCAGCTCGACGAGCCCTACCGCACCGTCCTGGGACACCTGCGCCACGAGGTCGGCCACTACTACTGGCAGCGCCTCCTCGAGGGCGACGAGGCGAGGCTCGCGGCGGCGCGGAACGTGTTCGGTGACGACCGCCTGGACTACGCCGAGGCACTGGCGCAGAGCTACGAGCAGGGCCCGCCACCGAACTGGCAGGAACGGCACGTGTCGTCGTACGCGGCCGCCCATCCGTGGGAGGACTTCGCGGAGACCTTCGCGCATGTGTTGCACGTCTGCGACGGCCTGCGAACGGCCTCCGCTGTCGGATTGGCCGTTGGAGGCCGCACCGCCGACGCCTACCCGGATGCCGTGGCCAGCCCGGGCCCGACGGCTGCGTTCGAGCACGAGGTCACCGCCTGGCTGACCCTGACCCTGGCCCTGAACGCCATGTCACGGAGCATCGGCCGGCCTGACCTGTATCCCTTCGTCCTGAGTGACGAGGTGAGAGGCAAACTGTCGTGGGTCCACGAACTTGCGACGACCTGGCAGGTTTCCTGAATCTGTCCGCAGCGCGCCTGTCGTCGGTCGGTTGCGCGCACGAGTCTGCCGACCGCGTTCACGGGCGGCGTGTCGAGGGGTAAGAACACCTGTTCGATCAGGGCAGGCGGATGCATGCAGGTGAGCGTCGTGGGCAGGACCGTGGTGGCGGCTGGGCCGGCAGGGCGGTGGGAGGCGAGACTGGACGGCCCGGCGGCCGTGCTGGGGTTCACCCCTGCCCGCCAGGACGCGCCGTTGGTGTTCGACGCGTGGGACGTGCCCGCGGTCACCCGGACGGCGATCCGGCTCTTCACGGCGGACCCCGACAAGGCGGTCGTGTTCGCCGACCGCGT
>CBDTZE010000219.1:0-4384 GCA_965364815.1 uncultured Nitriliruptoria bacterium
CAACGGGACCGACGGCACGAATGGGACCAACGGGACCGACGGCACGAATGGGACCGACGGGACCAACGGCACCGACGGGACTGACGGCACCAACGGCGCGCAAGGGCCGCAAGGGCTGGCCGGGTCCGGATCGCCACTCATCGGCGGATCGCTCGATCTGCTCGAGGCAACGAACAACGAAGGATGGCTGGCGCTGGGGCACCGGTTCGCACCGGCCGCTTCCGAGACCGCAGCCAAGATGTTCGTCCCGGCCGACATGACCATCACCGGGTTCAGCGTGCTGGTCGAGCCACTGCTCGACGACATCGTCATCATCACCATGACCGGTGGGGCAACCCCGCTGACCTGCACCGTCACGGCCACCGAGGACAACTGCAAGGACCTCGTCGGATCGGCAGCGTTCACCGCCGGGTCGACCCTGGCGGTCAAGGTCGTACGGACGGTCGTGACCACCGCCGAACCCATCTACGACATGCGGTGGTCGGCAATTGCCACCGCCACGCCGGCGCCCTGAGGAGGCTGACATGAGCGACATCACACGCCGCAACCTCGTCGGTGGCATCGGCGCAGCTGCTGCTGCCGCAGCCTTCGTCGGCACCACCTCCGCCTCGGCCCAAGAGTCGGCAGGCGCCGCTCCGCCGGGCGGCTGGCAACCCGTGGACAAGGTCACGATCGGAGGCGTCCAGTTCTCGGACGGTGAGAGCGTGACGGTTCTCTTCGACGACGGGGCGCGCCGGCTCGGAACGGTCAGCGAAACGTCGGAGATCACCCACGGCGACATCACGACCTGCCTCGTCGAGTTGCGGTTCGACGGCGGGGCGCCCGGCCAGGACCGGGCCCGCCTCCAAGGACCGGACGGTCTCAGCGACCACGTCCTCCTGGTGCCCAACGGACCGACGGTCGCCTCGGCGACTCAGCAGAAGGGGGCCTGACATGGCCGATCCATTCATCGCCCAGATCGTGCAGTTCGGCGGCAACTTCGCACCCCGAGGTTGGGCCCTCTGCGATGGCCAACTGCTGGCCATCTCCAGCAACACCGCCCTCTTTTCCATCTTGGGCACCACCTACGGAGGCGACGGCCGGACCACCTTCGCCCTTCCAGACCTCCGCGGCCGTGTGTCCGTTCATCCCGGGACTGGTCCCGGATTGACCCCTTACCCGCTCGGCGACAAAGGTGGCGCTGAGACGCACACCCTTCCAGCGCACAACCACGCGGGCACCGGGCGAGCCACCAGCCACACGCCGGGGGCAAGCTTGGCTCCCGCCCCGGGAACCGGCTTCAGTTCAGGCGGGATCATCGGGGCGGCTCCATCAACGAGCAACCTGCAGCCCTACCTCTCGATCAACTACATCATCGCCACCGTGGGCACGTTCCCCAGCCGGAACTGACCCCACCCATCCACGACGAACGGCCGCCCCATTGGGGCGGCCGTTGTCTTGGTTCAGGTCGGACGGGTCAGATCGTGACGGCGCCTTCACCCTTGGTGTTGGCGCCCTTCTTCATCGCGTCCTGGTAGCTGTCGCGGACGCGGCCGGGCTCGGTGTCGGCGCGCTCGGCGGCGGCTTCCTCGACGGCGGTCGGCGGACGGTCGGCGCGCTCTTCGATGATGCGCTTGGCCTGCATCTCGTCCTTGGCGTCCTCGAACTCCTCACGCGCGTTGTCGACGACGTCCTTGACCTTCTCGGAGGCCTCGTCGAACTTGTCGGCGATGGTCTTGGTGATGTCCATGGGTGTCGGTCCTTGCTTCATCGGAGGGTGACCGAGGCATGCCCGCCCTGACCACACGGCAGACGTGCACGCCGTGGCTACCGTCGCAGGCCAACGATCCGGGGAAGTTCGTCCATGGCCACGCTCGTCACCGGTGGTGCCGGCTACATCGGCAGCCACACGGCCGTCGCACTGCACGAGGCCGGGCGCAAGCTCGTCCTCGTCGACGACCTGTCGAACTCCTCGGTCGAGGCCGTCGCCCGCGTCCGCGCCCTGACCACAGCGGACGTTGCCTTCGTCGAGGGAGACGTCGCCGACGCTGCCCTGCTGGACAAGGTCTTCACCGACCACGACATCGACGAGGTCGTCCACTTCGCCGCCTTCAAGGCCGTCGGCGAATCGGTGGATCAGCCACTGGCGTACTACCGCAACAACCTCGGCTCGACGATCGCCCTGGCCGAAGCCATGGTCCGCCACGGCGTCGAGCGGATCGTCTTCAGTTCGTCGTGCACGGTCTACGGCCAGCCGGACCAGATCCCCGTCACGGAGGCCGCCCCGACCGGCGCCGCCAACCCGTACGGCTGGACCAAGTACATGTCGGAGCAGATCCTGCGCGACGCCACGGCGGCGACGGACCTGCGCGTCGTGCTCCTTCGCTACTTCAACCCGGTCGGGGCGCACCCGTCGGGCACGATCGGCGAGGACCCCAACGGCATCCCGAACAACCTCGTCCCGTTCGTCATGCAGACAGCCGTCGGACGTCGCGACGTCATCAGCGTCTTCGGCGGCGACTACGAGACCCGGGACGGCACCGCGATCCGCGACTACATCCACGTGATGGACCTCGCCGAGGGACACGTGGCTGCCCTCGACGCCCTCGCGGAGGTCGGTCGCCTGCCCGACGACTGCACGGCGGTCAACCTCGGCACCGGGGTCGGTTCGACCGTCCTGGAGGTCATCACGGCCGCGTCGAAGGCCGTGGGCAAGGACCTCCCGCATCAGGTCGTCGACCGCCGCGCCGGCGACATCGAGCAGATCTGGGCCGACCCCACCAACGCGCACGACGTCCTCGGCTGGAAGACCTCACGGGGCCTCGACGAGATGCTGGCCGACCACTGGCGCTGGCAGCGCGACAACCCCCAGGGCTACGCGACGGCCTGATCCGCCGCGTCACCCGGTTGGGCAGCGAGGCAAGTCAGATCCGGCCCGAAGTGACTCGCTGGGCTACCCAGCCTCCGTGGGGAGGCGCAGTTCGAACTGCGCCCCGCCGTCCTCGGCGTCGTGGACGGCGACCGTGCCGCCGTGGGCCGCCGCGACCTGGTGCACGATGGCCAGGCCCAGTCCCGACCCAGGGGCACTGCGGGCCTCGGGTGAGCGCCAGAAGCGATCGAAGACGCGCGTCCGGTCGATCTCGGGGACGCCCGGCCCATGGTCGCGGACGGTCACGACGCCGTCCTTCACGGCGACCTCGATCGGGCCAGCTTCCCCGGCGTACTTGACGGCGTTGTCGACGAGGTTGGCGACGGCTCGGTCGAGACGCTCACGGTCCCCCATCACCCTCGACGGGGCGGCTGCGAGTCGGATGTCGACGTCGGGGTGGAGGCGGCGCTGGCGCTCGACGACGACGGCGACCAACTCGTCGAGGTCGACGGCCACGGCATCAACCCGGTCAGCGCCTTCACGTGCAAGGTCGACGAGGTTGCCGATGAGCAACGTCATCTCCTCGATCTGACCGACCAGGTCGTCGCGCATCGCGACCCGGTCCGCCTCGCCCAGGGCGACCCCGGAGGTCAGGAGTTCGACATTGGTCCGCAGGCTGGTCAGCGGGGTCCGCAGCTCATGCGAGGCATCGGCGACCAACTGCTGCTGACTGCGCCGCGAGGCGTCCAGCGCGACGAGCATCCGGTTCAGCGATCGCCCCAGTCGAGCCAGTTCGTCCTCGCCGGCAACCTCGGCCCGGTGGGCGAGGTCCTGGGTGTCGGCGATCAGTTCCGCGGTGTCCGTGAGCTTGCGGACGGGGCCCAGGACTCGCCCCGCAACCAACAGCCCCGCCCCGAATGCCAGGCCGACACCGACGACGCTGGCGAGGGCCAGGACCAGGGCCAACCGGGCGAGGCCGTCCTCGATGTCGCCGATCGGCCGTGCGACTTGCAGCAACCGGTCATTGCCGATGCCGACGCTGATGGTCCGGTAGACCGCATCATCGGTGCGGACCGTCTCGATCGGCCCGACCCGTCCGGCGTCACTGGCGCCTGGGCCCATCTCGGGCAGCGGGATCGCGTCGGCAGATTCGGGGAGCGTGAGCAGCACCACCCCACGCGGCTCGTTGACGAGTTGGACCAGGCCCACACCCCGCAAAACGTCGCCCGCCGGCCCGTCGACCCGGCCCCGGACACCCGGGCGCCGGTTGCCACCGCGCTCACGCTCGACGTAGTCGCGTAGCTCCATCAGGGCCGGGGAGACGACCGTGCCGTCTTCGCTACGCGCCCCGCCGACCGCCTCGATGAGTTGGTCGTCGACGGCTGCCAGGAGCGACCGACGCGTCGCCCCGAAGGCGACCAGGGAGGTCAGCAGGAACGCCACGGCGACCGCCAGGGCCACCAGGCCAGCGACGCGGGACCGGAAGCTCATGACGGGGACCGCAGGGAGTAGCCCACGCCTCGGACGGTCTGGATG
>CBDTZE010000220.1:0-4381 GCA_965364815.1 uncultured Nitriliruptoria bacterium
CGCGGCGGCGCGCCCCGACCGGCCCAGGCCCACGACCAGCGCACGACGGACGTCCGACACCTCGATGTCGGGGCGCTGCGCGGGAGTCGTCATCTCAGCCACCGGTGCCCACCCGCCCGAGGTACTCCGCGTAGAAGATGCCCATCGCCAGGGCCACACCGGCGCCAGCGATGATCCAGAAGCGGACGATGACGGTGGTCTCGGCCCAGCCCAGCAGTTCGAAGTGGTGATGCAGCGGCGCCATCCGCAGCACGCGCCGGCCGAAGACACGGAACGAGAAGACCTGGGCGATGACGGACAAGGTCTCGATCACGAACAGGCCACCGAGCGCGATCAGCAGCACCTGTGTGCCGGTCACGATGGACATCGCGGCCAGGAGACCACCCAGTGCCAGCGACCCCGTGTCCCCCATGAAGATCTTCGCGGGCGGGGCGTTGTGCCACAGGAAGCCCATGGTCGCCGCCATCGTGGCGGCGGCGATCACGGCGATGTCACGCGCCGCGTCAGGAGCGATGGCGTACGCCTCGGGATGACGGAACATCCAGAACGCCATCGCGGTGTAGGCCGCGAAGACCATCACGCTGGACCCGGCGGCGAGCCCGTCGAGACCGTCGGTGAGGTTCACGGCGTTGGAGACGCCGGCGAGCATGATGAAGACCCACAACAGGAACAGGCCCGCCGACAACGAGATCGTGGTGTCACCGACCACGGAGATCTCTCGCGGGATGCCCGCGTACTCGGGGCCCACGACGCCGAAGATCAGGGCGATCAGACCCTGCCCGACGAACTTGGCGGTCTTGTTGAGGCCGAGGTTTCGCTGCATCCGGACCTTGATGAAGTCGTCCGCGAAGCCCACCCCGGCCATGCCGATGAACGTCCCCATGACGAGGAGTCCCGCAGGAGTCACGCGCACGCCGGCGAACCGAGCCGCGATGAAGCCGAGCGTTGCCGCGACGACGAACGCCGTGCCACCCATCGTGGGCGTCCCGGCCTTGGCCTTGTGCGCCTCGGGCCCTTCGTCGCGGATCTCCTGGCCGAGTCCGCGGCCGGTGAAGTACCGGATCACCAGGGGCGTCCCGGCGATGGAGGCGACGAAGGCCACGATGGCAGCGATCAGGATGGCGATCACGAGGTTGTCCTGTCGTTCGAGTCGTCAGCCAGTCGATCGACCAAGCCCTGCGCCACACGTTCGAGGCCCCCGCTGCGACTGGCCTTGACCAGCACGGCGTCGCCGCCCTGGACCTCGGCAAGCACGGCCAGGGCAGCGTCGACGTCCTCAGCCGTGCGGACGTCCGTTGTTCCGGCCTCGCGCGCGCCATCGGCGATGCCCGCGGCGGACTCCCCCACGACCAGGAGCACGTCGGCGACCTCGGCAGCCCTGCGGCCGACGCGCAGATGGCCGTCGACATGATCCGGGCCGAGTTCGGCCATGATCCCCAGGACCGCCCAACGCCGTCCGGGGACACCCAGGGCCGCCAGGGAGTCCAGCGCGGCCAGGGTCGAGGTCGGGTTGGCGTTGTAGGCGTCGTTGAGGAGGCGCACGCCAGCGACGTCCTCGACACTGGAGCGCCACTGGCTCACGGCCGCGTCCCGCAGACCTGCAGCCGCAGCCGCCAACGGGACGTCGCACGAACAGGCGGCGGCCAGCGCGGCCAGCGCGTTGCCGACGTGGTGGCGTCCGGCCAACGGGAGCTCGACCTGCGCGCTGCCCCACGGTGTCTGCGCCGTGAACGAGGCGCGAGCGTGCTCGTCAAGCACGACGTCGGCGGCCCGAAGGTCTGCCTCGGCGGCGCCGTTGGCCGAGAAGGTCAGGCTGCGGCCCTCGTGACGTGAGGCCATGGCTCGAACGCGGTCGTCGTCGTGGTTGAGCACGGCGATCCCGTCGGAGCCCAGGCCCTCGACGATCTCGCCCTTCGCCAGCGCGACGGTGTCCAGGTCGCCGAACTGCTCGAGGTGGGCACCGGCGACCATCGTGACGATCGCGACGTCGGGGCGGACGGCGGGCATCAGGGACGCGATGTGGCCGACGCCCCGCGCCCCGATCTCGACGACGGCGACCTCCGTGTCCGGGGCGATGGACAGCAGCGTGAGCGGGACGCCGAGCTCGTTGTTGAACGACCCCTGCGCGGCGACGGTCCGGAACGTGGCGCTGCATGCGGCACGGACGAGGTCCTTGGTCGTCGTCTTGCCCACGGAGCCCGTCAGCGCGATGACCCGCGGCGCGAGCTGGGCACGCACGGAACCGGCGAGCAGGGCGATGGCCAACCAGGAGTCGTCGACGACGATGCCCGGCAAGCCGGTCGGCAGGGCGTCCTCACGCTCGACCAGGGCGGCAACGGCCCCGGCGCTGGCAGCGGCGGCCAGGAAGTCGTGCCCGTCGCGTTCGTCGTCCTCGACACCCCTCGGTGGCAGGGCCACGAACAGCGCCCGGTCCGGCAGTTGGCGGCTGTCCGCCCCGAGTCCGGCCACGACCACGTCGTCCCCGACGTGGCGCCCGGACACCCGGCGAGCGATGTCCTGCGTGGTCAGTTCGATCATGCGTCACCTCCGACACGCGCGGCCAGCAGTCGTGCCGCCACCTCGCGATCATCGAACGGAACCGTCTGGTCGGCGAAGCTCTGCCCGGTCTCGTGCCCCTTGCCCGCGATCAACACGAGGTCACCGGGGCGCGCCTGCTCCAGGGCCAACGCGATCGCGGCCTCTCGATCGGTCACGCGATGCAGCGCAGCGGATGCTCCGGCCCCGATGGCTTCGCGTGCACCGGCCTCCATCGCGTCCAGGATCGCTTCGGGGTCCTCGCTGCGAGGGTTGTCCGAGGTCAGGACCGCCACGTCGGCCGAAGCTGCGGCCGCGCCCATCGGGCCGCGCTTGGCCCGGTCACGATCGCCACCGCAGCCGAGGACGACCACGACCCTGGCGGCCTTGCCGGCCAGTCCTCGCGTGATGCGCACGGCCTGGGCCACGGCATCCGGGGTGTGGGCGTAGTCGACCAACACGGTCGGGGCGTCGACGCCCGACGGCACGACCTCCAAGCGGCCGGGGACGCCGGGGCAGGCGGCGATCCCGGCGGTCGCGTCGTCCGGTCGGATGCCGGCGGTCACTGCGGCCAGCCAGGCGGCCGCCGCGTTCACGGCGTTGACGTCGCCCGCCAGGCGCGTCCTCAGCGCGTGGGTCCCATCGGGACCCCGCAGCGTGAAGTCGGTGCCGTCGGGGCGGGTGTCGAGGTCCTCGAGGATCCAGTCGGCGCCGTCCGGGCCCACGCGGTCCGCCCGGCCGAAGGTGAGGACGGGGATCTGGGCGTCGGTCGTGGCAAGCCGGCGACCCCAGTCGTCCTCGACACAGACGACCCCCGTACGGGCGAGGGCTGGCGTGAACAGCCGGGCCTTGGCCCGGAAGTAGTCGTCCATGTCGGGGTGGAAGTCGAGGTGGTCCTGGGTGAGGTTGAGAAACACCGCCACGTCGAAGCGGATCCCGTCGACCCGATGCAGGGCCAGGCCGTGCGAGGACGCCTCCATGGCGACCACGTCGACGCCCCGGTCGTGCATCGTGCGCAGCAGGCGCTGCAGGTCAGGGCCCTCGGGGGTCGTGCGGACGCCCGGAAGTCGTTGCCCGTGGACGCGGGCCTCGATGGTCCCGATGACCCCGGTTCCGCGGCCGCCGGCCGCTGCCGCGTGCTCGAGGAGGTACGAGGTGGTGGTCTTGCCGTTGGTGCCCGTGGTGCCGATCACCTGCAGATCAGAGGACGGCTCACCGTGGACGAGGGCCGCAGCCGGCCCGGTGGCGGCGCGACTGTCCGTCACGCGCAACTGCGGCACGTCGAGGTCGTCGAGGAACCGTTCGACCAGCAGCGCTGCGGCACCGGCCTCGACGGCCTTGGCCGCGTGGTCATGGCCGTCGGTGACCGCGCCCGGGATGGCGCAGAAGAGCGTCCCGGGGGCCACCGCACGGGAGTCGTGCGTGGCGTCCAGCAGGACGACGTCGCCAGCATCACGGCCACCACGAACGGACACGCCGTCGAGGCGCGCGGCGAGGGCGGCGACGGTGCTCGACACGGGTGCTCCGAGGTCGCAGGTCCGCCCCCGATTCGGGGGCCAGGCGGGGCGTGGGACGATGGCCAGCCTGCCCGAGAACGCGGGGTGCCAACCACGTCGGCAGGGTAACGGTCGCGGCTTTCGGCTCAGCGCACCCAGAACCGGCAGATCAGCCGTCGGGCGGCGAATCCGCGGTGTCGGAGGGGCCGGTGTCCGTCGACTCGGCGGGTGCGACGGGCTTGCCGACGGTCGGCGAGGTGACGGTCGAGGCGGGCGTGGCCGGGCCCTCCGCGCGAGCGGCTTCCTTGTCCGCAGCGGCGATGGCCTCGGCCAGCGCGGCGTCGAGGGTC
>CBDTZE010000221.1:0-4377 GCA_965364815.1 uncultured Nitriliruptoria bacterium
ACCATGCGCTCGACGATCGCGAGGCCGAGTCCGAGCCCGACCGCCACGTCGTCGGTGCGACCACCTCCTACATCTCGCCGCCCACCACCGGGCCGGCCACCGCCACCCTCGACGACATGGCATCCGAAACCGCGCCGACTCCAGGGGATGACGCCGCCCTGCCCGCAGCCTGGGCCGACGCGGTCGAGCGGCTGGTCGTGCATCTGCGTGATGAGAAGCGTCGTTCGCCCCACACGGTCACGGCCTACCGGGGCGACGCGCTGCAGTTGGCCGTGTGGTGCGCCGACCTCGGCATCGATCGGCCCGACGAGGTGGTGCTGACATCGCTGCGTCGGTGGTTGGCCCACCTGGGTGCACGAGGTGACGCGCGCACCACCATTGCCCGCCGTGCCAGCGTCGTTCGCACGTGGTTCGCGCTGTTGCACGACCGCGGGCTGGTGGCCGCCGACCCGGCGAATCTGTTGGTGTCGCCGAAGGCCGCGAAGCCGCTGCCGCGGGTCCTGCGCCCCGAACAGGTCGTCGCCCTGCTGGATGCGCCGGCCGCGGACACCCCCGTGGGGATTCGCGACCGGGCGCTGCTGGAGGTGCTCTACAGCTCCGGGGCACGCGTGCAGGAGGCCTGCGACCTCGACGTGCAGGCCCTCGACCTGAGAGAAGGACGCGTGCGGCTGCTGGGCAAGGGCAGCAAGGAACGGCTCGTCCCGCTGGGGGAGCACGCGGTTGCGCGGTTGGAGGCGTGGCTGGCGGATGCGCGCCCCGCGCTGTTGGCAGCGGCAGGCGGATCGCCGGGAACTGCCGAGGTCGCGGTGTTCGTCGGGGCGCGGGGCGGACGGCTGAGCACACGTGCCGCCCGGGCCGCCGTGGAGAAGCACGGACGTGCCGCCGGCATCGGCCACGTGACGCCTCACACGCTGCGTCACTCGTATGCGACACACCTGCTGGAGGGCGGCGCCGACCTCCGGGCCGTCCAGGAGTTGCTGGGGCACGCCGCCCTGGTGACAACCCAGCGCTACACGCACGTCAGCCGCGGCCGGTTGCGGGAGGTCCACGCTCGCGCCCACCCCCGGGCATGACCATCCTCCGTCCGGAGAAAGGCCAC
Organism: uncultured Nitriliruptoria bacterium; assembly: GCA_965364815.1. Lineage (GTDB taxonomy): Bacteria > Actinomycetota > Nitriliruptoria > Nitriliruptorales > Nitriliruptoraceae > CBDTZE01. Next base: position 1,100 of record CBDTZE010000221.1, read on the forward strand.
ATCACGCACCGGGTCGTGACGGGCGAGTAGCGTGACGGGCCAGCGGCCCGCCTGTGCCGCGTCGTCGGCGTTGGAGCGATCGTGGAGCCCGAGGTCCGCGCACTGTGGGAGCAGTGGCGCGAAACCCAGGACCCTGAGGTCCGCGAGCGCCTGATTTTGCAGTACTCGCCATTGGTGAAGTACGTCGCCGGTCGCGTTGGCGTCGGCATGCCGTCCTCCGTGGAGCACGGCGACTTGGTCTCCTACGGGATCTTCGGGCTCATGGACGCGATCGACAAGTTCGATCTCGACAAGGGCTTCAAGTTCGAGACGTACGCGATCACCCGGATCCGGGGCGCCATCATCGACGAGCTCCGCTCGAACGACTGGGTCCCGCGGTCCGTCCGCGCCAACGCTCGCAAGATCGAACGCGCCATCGCCGGCTTCGAGAACGAGCACTCGCGCTCGCCCACGGACGAGGAGTTGGCGGACCTCCTGGGCATCACCGAGGAAGACCTCGCCGGGATGCTCACGAAGATCTCGCTGACGAACGTCGCCGCCCTCGACGAGCAGTTCGGTTCCGGTGACGGCGAACGTCTCAGCCTCGTCGACACCATCACGGACCCGGACGCGGACAGTCCGGAGAGTTCGTTCGACCAGGTCGAGATGCGCGACATGCTCGGCCAGGCCATCGGCCGACTCTCGGAGCGCGAACGCACCGTGTTGGGTCTGTACTACTTCGAGGGCATGACGCTCGCGCAGATCGGCGAGATCCTCGGCGTCACCGAGAGCCGCGTCTGCCAGATCCACACCAAGTCGGTGATGAGCCTGCGCGCCAAGCTCCAGGCCCGCATCTCCGGCTGACCCGTTGACGTTGTCCACTGGCGGCAAAGGTCGTCGGCTGGGGTGGCGGTTTCGTTCGTAGCTTCGACGTTTCGTCGTCGAGGTGGTGAAGATGTCCGGACTCCTGCGTGTCGTCGTGCTCGTCCTTCTGCTGCTCGTCGGCGTCCCGACGCCCGTGCTGGCCGCTGAGGGGCACCACTGGCCGGTGGGCGACCCGGAGGTCACCCGCCCCTTCCTTCCGCCGTTGACGGCATGGTCCGACGGGCACCGGGGCGTCGACCTGCGCGCCCGGCCGGGAACCGGCGTCCGGGCCTCCGCAGCCGGCACGGTCACGTTTGCCGGAGCCGTCGCCGGCGACCGGTGGGTCACCGTGGCGCACGACGAGCACCTGCGCACGACCTACGGACCGATGACCCGGGTGGCCGTCGAGGCAGGGGAGGACCTGGCCCGCGGCGCCTTCCTGGGCACCGTCGCCGCGTCTGACCGTCACCGCGGCCTGCACTGGTCGGCGCGTCGCGACGGGGCGTACGTCGATCCGACGTCGCTGCTGGCCGGTTCGTTGGTCGGCTCGCTGGTGGGGGAGAGCCGTTGGTGGCCGGCCAATCTGCACGACCGCCCCGGCTACGACCCGTGGGACGGTCGCGACACCACGCTCGGCTTCCTGCCGGGCACGCGGCCCGCCACCGCGCCCGGCTGGTTGGCCGCCCCGACCCCGAACCACGTGATCGGTGTGCCGGGCCTGTTGACCAGCACCGGGTCGACGCCCCTGCCGCTGGGCTTCCTGGGCTATGCGCCGCGGGACACCACGATCCTGAGCCACGCCGGCCGCCACGACCTGCCAGGCGATGCGGACGACCCCTGGCGAGACCAGGTGCCACAGGACGCGGCCGACACCTTCGAGGGCGTGCACCGCTCCGCCCTTGCCCTGCGCGACCAACTCCGGGCCCAGTGGGCTCGCGAACCCGGCGTGGCCGTCGACCTCGTCGGCCACTCCATGGGCGGGGTCGTGGTCCTGCACTACCTGATGGCCTTGCACGACCCGGCCGACCCGACGCTGCCACCAGTCGCCAACGTGGTGACCCTTGCCTCGCCCTTGGAGGGCGCCGACGGTGCCAGTGCCGGCCAGGCGGCCCTGCGGCAGTGGTCCACGACCCGGGCCGTCGTCGACCTCCTGGCCGGGTTCGCCGACGTCCGTCTGCGGGGCGGGACGATCGACGACCTCGCCGTGGGGTCACCGCTCCTGCGCGACCTCGCGTCGGCCTGGGCCGAGGCCAGCCACGACCCACACGCCTCGCCGCTGGCAACGGGGACGCGCGTGCTCACGATCGGCGGGGCGACCGACGTCGTGGTGCCCGAGCACCGCAGCGACCTGCCCGGCGCCGACCACGTCGTGGTCCCCGGTGGACACACGGCGATGCACGGCTCCGAGGCCACGTTGCAGGTCGTGCGCGCCTTCCTGGAGGCCGACGTCCTGCCCGCGGGTGACGGATCCTGGGGCGCGTGGCTCTCGGGACTGGTCAGTGCGGGCCAGCAGATCGTCGGTCATCTCGACCATCCGTGAGGGCGGCGCCTGCCGCTCGCGCCGTTGGCCGGGCCGAAGTTGGCCGGGCTACCCTCCTCGCGTGCGGTCTTGCTCGTCCTGTACGAGTTCGGCCGCTTCTTCGCGCTTCCGCGCCATGCACCACGTGCATCGGTCGGGGCGCGGCACCCAACCATCACACACGCCCGCTGACGGGTGGCCCCGGTGCCTCGGCGTCCCACAAGGGATGACCGCAGGTCGGCCATTGACCCGGATGACGCTGGCGGAAGCCCAAAACCACACCAAGGAACACCCCATGGCAGTTGTCACCATGCGCCAGCTCCTCGAAGCCGGCGTCCACTTCGGTCACCAGACCCGTCGCTGGAACCCGAAGATGCGTCGCTTCATCTACGGCGAGCGCAACGGCATCTACGTCATTGACATCCGTCTGACGGTCGGGCACCTCGAGAAGGCGTACACCTTCACGCGTGACCTGGTCGCCAAGGGCGGCACCGTCATGTTCGTGGGCACCAAGAAGCAGGCCCAGGAAACGATCCAGTGGCAGGCCAACCGCGTCGGCATGCCCTACGTCACCGAGCGTTGGATGGGCGGCATGCTCACCAACTTCGAGACCATCAAGGGCCGCGTCTCCCGCCTCAAGGAGCTTGAGGCCATGGAGAACCAGGGCACCTTCGAACTCCTCCCCAAGAAGGAGGTCCTGAAGCTGCGCCGTGAGATGGAGAAGCTCTCCACGAACCTCGGCGGCATCCGGGACATGCAGAAGCTGCCCGACGCCCTCTGGGTCGTCGACACCGTCATCGAGGACATCGCGGTCAAGGAGGCCAACCGCCTCAAGATCCCGGTCGTCGCCGTCCTCGACACCAACTGTGACCCCGACGTCGTCCAGTACCCGATCCCGGGCAACGACGACGCCATC